>DASSQL010000254.1:0-10965 GCA_035702525.1 Ornithinibacter sp.
CGGCTCGTCGTGGTATCCGGTGTACTGGCCGCGCACGACGTCGCTGGGCTGGATGGGCTGCATCGACCGGAAGACCTTGTTCTTCTCGCGGCTGATGGCGGCCGGCTCGAGCGAGGTCGGCGGCTCCATCGCGGTGAACGCAAGGATCTGGAACAGGTGCGTGACGACCATGTCGCGGTAGGCGCCGGTGGCCTCGTAGAAGTCGCCGCGCTGGGTGAGGCCGAGGGTCTCGGGCACGTCGATCTCGATGTGGGAGATGTTGTTCCGGTGCCAGATCGGCTCGAACAGCCCGTTGGCGAACCGGAAGGCGAGGATGTTCTGGGCCGGCTCCTTGCCCAGGAAGTGGTCGATCCGGAAGATCTGCTCCTCGTCGAAGACCTCGTGCAGCTGCGCGTTGAGGGCGACCGCCGAGGCGTAGTCGGTGCCGAACGGCTTCTCCATGACCACCCGGCTGCGCACGACCAGGCCGGCCTCGAGGATGGTGCGCACCGCGGCGAGCGCGGCCTTCGGCGGCACCGACAGGTAGTGCAGGCGCTGGTTGACGTCACCCGGCAGCAGCTCCTCGGCCCGGGCGACGGCCTCACCGAGGGCGAGCGGGCCGGCCGAGAGCGGCACGAAGTCGAGGCGCTGGGCGAACTCGTGCCAGTCGCCGTCGCCCATCTCGCGGGTGCTGTGCTCGCGGATGGCGACCAGCGCCAGGTCGCGGAACGCGTCGGCGGAGATCTCGTCGAGGGACGTGCCCACGATCCGCATGTCCTCGACGAGCCGCGACTGGAACAGGTGCAGCAGGCCGGGGATGAGCTTGCGCTTGGCGAGGTCCCCGGTGGCACCGAACAGGACGAAGGTGGTGGGCGCGGTCATGGGGGCAAGCCTGTCGCGAGCAGCAGCCGCACGCCAGCCCTGCGCCGAGGTTTGACGCAGGGGTATCGTCGGGTCACCGACCCCCAAGGAGCACGCAATGGCTGCGTTCACGGTGTGGAAGTTCGACGGTCCCAACGGCGCCGAGCAGGCCGCGGAGACCCTCAAGCAGTGCCAGCGCGACGGGATGATCAAGATCATCGACCACGCCGTGGTCACCTGGCCCGAGGGTGAGAGCAAGCCCAGGACCCACGAGGGTCACGAGGAGCGCTGGCACTCCAGCGGCTGGGGCGCCCTGTGGGGCGTGCTGATCGGTGCGCTGTTCTTCGTGCCGGTGATCGGCGGTGTGGTGGGCGCCGGCATCGGTGCGCTGAGCAAGATGACGGCGAGCGCCGGCATCAGCAAGGAGCAGCTCGAGACGATCCGCACCCAGGTCACCCCGGGCACCTCCGCGCTCTTCGTCGTCACCGAGCAGGGTGACCTCGACCGGGTCGGCGAGCGGCTGCACATGCACAGCACGCTGATCGCCACCAACCTCACCGACGCCGAGCGCCAGGTGCTGATGGAGACCTTCGGCAGCTGAGCTCAGCCGGAGGGCTCGACCACGAGGGCCAGGATCGCGGCCGCGTCGGCCGCGTCGATCTCGAACGAGCCGAACCGGATTCGTGACACCGGTAGCTGGTCGCGGATCGCCGTGAGCGGCACCGGCTCGACCTCGCGCAGGCGTGCGGCGCGCCGGAACCCGCCGGCGATCACCTCGCTCGGCTCGGGCTCGTCGCCGGTGACCTCGCCGACGAAGGTGACCGCCCGCAGCGGCTCGCCGCGCGGGTAGGTCGTCGTCGGCGAGTAGACGAGGATGCCATCGCCGCGCGACATCCGTTGCAGGGGTGCGCGCTTGCCGTGGTTGGCCATGATGAAGCCGTCTCGCGCGCCCCGCCGGGCGTGGTCGCGCGAGGCGACGATCACCCAGTGCCGTCGATCTGCCATGCCCGCAACCTAGGCGCCCCCACCGACAGGCACCACCGACTCGGCACGCAGAACTTCGGTCGGCACGCAGCAATAGCTGCGTCGGCTCCGAACTTCTGCGTGAGCGAGGCTCAGCCGAAGAGCTGGGTGCCCCAGTCGTCGCCCGCACCGAGCCCGGGCGGGCAGGCGAACACGGCCGACCCGGTGTGCTCGATGTACTCGTTCATGGCGTCGGAGCGGGCGAGTGCGCGCTGCATGGGGACGAACTGCCGGTGGATGTCGCGCATGAAGGCGAGGAAGAACAGGCCGGCGTCGAGGTGGCCCTGGCCGTCGGACCCGTCGGTGAAGTTGTACCCACGGCGCAGGATGCGCACGCCGTCGAGGTTGGCGTGGTGGGCGAGCCGCACGTGCGCGGTGAGCGGGATGCGGGGCTCACCGTCGGTGCCCTTGGCGGCGAAGTCGGGCTCGTCGAACTCGGCCGGCTTCCCCAGCGGCGCGCCGACCTTCTTGTCACGCCCCACGACCTGCTCCTGCTCCATGAGCGGGGTGCGGTCCCAGATCTCGATGTGCATCCGGATCCGCCGGGCCACGAGGTACGACCCACCGGCCATCCACCCGGACGCACCGGGGACGTCGGCCGGCGCGACCCACACGTGCTCGTCCAGTGCCGCGGTGTCCTCCGACTTGAGGTTGGCCGTGCCGTCCTTGAACCCGAACATGTTGCGCGGCGTCGCCTGGGCCTGCGACGTCGAGGAGGTGCGGCCGAACCCGAGCTGGCTCCAGCGCACCGCGACCACCCCGAAGCCCATCCGCACGAGGTTGCGCACCGCGTGCACCGCCACCTGCGGGTCGTCGGAGCAGGCCTGGATGACGATGTCGCCACCGGAGCGCGCCGGGTCGAGGTCGTCGCCGAGGAAGCCGGGCAGCTCGCGCAGCGCCCCGGGCCGTCGGTCGGCCAGCCCGAACCGGTCGTCGAACAGGCTCGGGCCGTAGCCGATCGTCACGGTGAGGTGACCCGGCGAGAGGTCGAACGCCTCACCGGTGTCCTGCGGCACGTTCCACGGCCCCCCGCCGACGACACCGCCCGGTGCCGCCTCGGCGCCCAGCGTCATCCGCTCGGCCGCCGCGGTCCACCGGGTGAGCAGGTCGCGCAGCGCGTCGCGGTCGTCGGTGACGACGTCGAGCGCCACGAGGTGCAGCCGGTCCTGGGCCGCCGTGGTGATGCCGGCCTGCCGCTCACCGCGGAAGGGCACGATGCCGTCGTCGGCGGCACCCGGCTGCGGCGTTCCGGCCGCACCGGCCGGCCCCGCGGCGTAGGTCAGCCCGGCGGCCGCCGTGGCGAGGGCGGCACCCGCACCGGTGGCGAGGACCGCCCGGCGGGTGGAGCCGTTCACTTCCCGGCCACCTCACCGGCCACGGTCGCCACCGGCTCGGAGAACGCGTCGAGGGCCGCGGTCAGCGCCTTGACGTCGGCGGGGGTGAGCGCGGTGTAGAGCACGAAGCCGTCGCCGGACTTGTGCGTGTCGATCAGCTCGTCGAGGGCCGCGGCGCGCTGGTCGATGGTCGCCAGCAGGGTCGGGTTCCTGGCCGCGAGGAACGGGCGCAGCGCCTCGATGGCCGCCTGCGAGCCCTCGAAGTTCGCGTCGAAGTCCCACAGGTCGGTGTGGCTGTACCGCTCCTCCTCGCCGGTGATCTTGCCGGTGGCCATCTCGTCGAGCAGCGCCTTGGAGCCGTTCGCGAGCTGGAGCGGGTTGAGCTGCACCGCCTTCGCCTTGGCGACGAGCTCGGTGACGTCGGTCAGCAGCTGGTCGGCGATGGCCGACGAGTCGGGCTGCAGGCCGTCGACCCACAGGTCCTTCTCGAGGCGGTGGTAGCCGGTGAACGGCATCCCGTCGTCGACGACCTCGGCGCGGCCGTCGATCTTCGGGTCGAGGTCGCCGAACGACTCGGCGACCGGCTCGATCCGCTCCCAGTGCGAGCGGGCGAGCGGGTACAGCGCCTTGGCCTCGTCGACCTTGCCGGCCTTGACCAGCCCCACGAACTCCGTGGTGCGCTCGAGGAAGGCGTCAGACTGACCGGCGACGAACTGCTGGTACTCGGTGACCGCGCCGTCGAGGGCGGCGTCGCTGCTCGTGGGCCCGGCGGCGGCCGCCCCGGTCACCGTGAAGTCGGCCCGGATGCCGTCGCCCACCATCCCCGGCTTGCAGGCGGTCTGGTAGGTGCCCGGGTCGGAGAGGTCGACGTGGAAGGTACGGGTCAGCCCGGGCGAGATGTTCTCGACCTCGCCGACGATGCGGTCGTTCTCGGCGTAGATGTAGAACTCGTTGACCTTGCTGCCGGCGTTGGTCACGGTGAACTCGACCTGGCCCGCTGGGGCCGTGGTGCGCGAGACCTCGCACGCGGTGTCGGTGGCGTTCACGGTGATCGCGTCACCCGTGGCACCGGAGGTGTCGTCGCCGGCGCACCCGGTGAGGGCCAGCGCCGGGACGGCGAGCACGGCGGCGAGGGCGAGGGAACGAGGGCGCACGAAAGGGCTCCTGGGGTGACGACGGGGTCCGGCGGTGGACCGAGGGCGAACGAGGGTGGGTGGCCGACCCGCGGTCAGGCGCTGGTGGTCTCCTGCACCGGGGCCGCCGGCTGCTCGGCCGCGGGCGCAGGGGGTGCGGCGACCTCGGGGGCCGTCGCGACCGCGGGGTTCGCCGGAGCCGGCGGAGCCGTCGCCCGGCTCGGGCGGAGGAAGAAGAACATCACGGTGCCGACGTAGAGCACCCAGGCGACGGCCTGCAGCACGGTGGTCGCGGGGGTGAAGTTGAGCGTGCCCTTGAGCAGCGCGGCGTACCAGCTGCCCGGGTCGACCGTGCCGGAGACGTCGAAGGCGAGGTTGTTCAGGCCGGGCAGCACGCCGGCCTCCTGCAGGTCGTGGATGCCGTACGACAGGATGCCGCCCGCGACCAGGATCAGCGCGACGCCGGTCCACTTGAAGAAGGCGCCGAGGTTGATCTTCAGGGCCCCGCGGTAGATGAGCATCCCGAGCAGGATCGCGCCGGCGAAGCCGACGATCCAGCCGAGCAGGGGCAGGTTGTTGCCGGCACCGGCCGCCTGGGCGGTGGCGTAGAAGAAGATCGCGGTCTCGAGCCCCTCGCGCCCCACCCCGAGGAACGCGACCAGGGCGACGGCGAGCGGGCCGAGGTCGAGGGCGCGGTCGAGCTTGCCCTTGAGCTCGCCGGAGATGGTCCGCGCGGCGGACTTCATCCAGAAGACCATGGCGGTGACGAAGCCGACCGCGATGATGCTGGCGGTGCCGCCGATCAGCTCCTGGGCCTCGAAGGAGAGCTGCCGGGTGCCGTAGGTGAGCGAGGCGCCGAGCACGACCGAGAGCGCGATCGCGCTGCCGACCCCGAGCCAGACGTACCGGATGCCCCAGGTGCGGTTCGTCTTGGTGAGGAAGGCGAGCAGGATGACGACGACGAGCGCCGCCTCCAGACCTTCCCGCAGCCCGATCAGGGCGTTGCTGACGAACATCCTCGGGGCTCCATCCGGTCCAGGTAAGGCTTACCTGACTTAGGGAACCCTAAGATCGGGTGGAGGTCAAATCCCGATCCGCCCTGCGGAACAGCACTGTCAGGTCGCCGGGGTGGCGAGGCGGATCTCCTCGGCGGTGGGCTCGCGGTGCTCGCGGGCCTGGGCCGGCAGGCACTCCGTGATCGCCGCCATGATCCGCCTGGTGTCGGCGGCCGCCGAGCGCAGCTTGAGGTCGACCGGCGGCCCGACCCGCACCCGCACCGTCGGCGGGTCGGTGAGGTTGAAGATGCGGGGCACCGGCTCCGAGCGCGGCCACACGTTCTCGGTGCCCCACATCCCGAACGGGATGACCGGGGCCCCCGTCATCGCGGCCAGCCGGGCCGCGCCGGTGCGGCCCTTGAGCAGCGGGTCGTAGAACTTCTCGCCGCGCGGGATGGTGCCCTGCGGCAGGAGGCAGACCAGCTCACCGCCCTCGAGCGCGACCGCGGCGTGCTCGAACGACTCCTGGCCACCGCTCGCCCGGTCGACCGGGATGCCGCCGAGCGCCGTCGCGATCGCACCGAGCACCGGTACGTCGAAGATCTCCTTCTTGCCCAGCCCCCGTGCAGTACGGCCGGTGGCGCGCAGCAGCTGGATGATCGTCTGGAGGTCGAAGTAGGAGCGGTGGTTGCCGACCAGGATCGCCGGGCCGGTGCGCGGGATGTGCTCGGTGCCGGAGATGTCGAACCGCGCGTAGGGAGTCAGCAGCGGCGGGCTCGCGAGGAAGAGCAGCCGCTGCAGCTCGATGCCGAGGACGGGGACCTTCAGCACGCCCGGCGAGACGTCGAAGTGCACGATCGGCCAACCCCGGGCGACCGCGTAGACGGTGAGCCGCGGGTCGGGGTTCACGGCGGCCGGGCTGCCGACGGCCGACAGCAGCGGCAGGTCGTAGATCGAGTCGGAGTAGGCGAAGCTCTCGGCGAGGTCGACGTCCTCGCGGGCCGCCCACTCCTTCACCGCTGCGAGCTTGCCGCGCGACCAGACGAAGTTGCCCGAGATCGAGCCGTCGAACCGGCCGTCCTCGTCGATGGTGTAGCGCGTGGCGATGACGTGGTCGATGCCGAGCCGGTCGGCCAGCGGCTTGATCAGGTGGTACGGCGTCGTCGTCGCGAGCACCACGGGTCGGCCCGCCGCGTGGTGCTGCTCGATGAGCGAGAGGGCGAACGGGTGCACCACGGCCGCGATCGACTCGGCGGCGGCCAGCGCGGCGGCATCGAAGGTCGCACCGTCGCGCCCCTTGGCGAGCAAGGTCGCCTGGCGGGCCAGGAAGATCGACGGCAGGGTCTCGCCGATCAGGTCGAACATCCCGTAGAGCAGGCCCTCGCCGGGCAGCTTGCGGGTGACGACCCCGAGGTCGTACATGGCCCGCGAGAGCAGCGGGCCGGTGCCGCCCTGGAGCAGGGTGCGGTCGAGGTCGAAGATCGCCGCGCCGGTCATGGGGGGAGGCTACCGGGCCGCGGGCCGGACCGGGCGGCACGGTCGACGCCCACGGCATACATTGACCGGTATGCCGCGCGAGGAGCTCACCGCGTACGTCCTGGGGGGCGGCGGCGTGCTGGGCTCCAGCGAGGTCGGGATGCTGCGGGCACTGGCCGAGCACGGCATCCGGCCCGATCTCGTCCTGGGCACCAGCATCGGCGCGCTCAACGGTGCGTTCATCGCCGCCGACCCCGGGCCGGAGGGCGCCGACCGGCTGGCCGCGGTGTGGGAGGCCGTCGTGCGCGAGGGGGTCTTCCTCGACAACCCGGTGCGCCAGGCCGCGCGGGTCGCGAAGTACCGCACCCACCTGCTGTCGAACGCCCCCCTGCGGCACGTCATCGAGCGCTACCTCCCGGTGAGCCGCTTCGAGGACCTCGCGGTGCCGTTCCAGTGCGTGGCGGCCTGCATCGAGGACGCGAGCGGCGTGTGGTTCAGCGCGGGCGACCTCACCGACCCGGTCGTCGCGTCCTGCTCGGTGCCCGGGCTGTTCCCGGCGGTGCGGATCGGCGACCGGCACTTCCTCGACGGCGGGCTCGTGCACTCCATCCCGGTCGGTCGCGCGCTGGCCCTGGGCGCCACCCGCATCTTCGTGCTCCAGGTCGGGCGGGTCGAGCAGCCGCTCAAGCCGCCGACCAAGCCGTGGGAGGTGGCGACCGTGGCGTTCGAGATCGGCCGTCGGCACCGGTTCGTGCACGAGATGGAGACGGTGCCCGACGACGTCGAGATGCACGTGCTGCCCAGCGGCGCGACGGACAGCCCGAACCTCTCGATCGGACAGGCCCGCTCCGGCCGGATGCGCGAGCGGATGGAGGCCGCGCACACCGCGAGCGGCGAGTACCTCAGCGGCCTTGCAGTGCCGTGACGACCTGGCGGCGCTGCACCTTGCCCATCGCGTTGACCGGCAGCGCCTCGACCACCACGAAGCGCCGCGGCACCTTGTAGCCGGTCAGCGTCTCGCGGGCGTACGCGTGCAGCTCGTCCGGGTCGAGCTCGACGCCCTCGACGACCACGACGGCGGCGACGACCTCCTCGCTGCCGCTCGGGTGGGGCACGCCCACCACCGCGACGTCGAGGATGCCGTCGTGCAGCCGCAGCGCCGCCTCCACCTCGGAGGGGTACACGTTGAAGCCACCGGTGATGATGACCTCCTTGATCCGGTCGACGATCGTGATGAAGCCGCGCTCGTCCATCGTCACGACGTCACCGGTGCGGAACCACCCGCCGTGGAAGGCCACCGCGGTGTCGTCGGGCCGCCCGCGGTAGCCGGTGAAGACCTGCGGCCCGCGCACCAGCAGCTCGCCGCGCTCACCGAGCGGCACGGCCCGGTCGAGGTCGTCACCGTCGGCGATGCGCACCTCGACGTCGGGGAACGGCACGCCGATCGAGCCGGGCCGCCGGTCGGTCGACATCGGGTTTCCGACCACGACCGGGGCGGTCTCGGTCAGGCCGTAGCCCTCGACGAGCAGGCCGCCGGTCGCGGCCTCCCAGCGCGCGACGAGCTCGGCCGGCAGGGGCATCGCACCGGACAGGGCGTAGCGGATGCCGTGGATCGACACCCCGCGGCGCTCGGCCTCGGCGGCGATCCGGTCGTAGAGCGGCGGGACGGCCGGAACGAACGACGGCAGCCGCCGCTCGATGGCCTCCATCAGCAGCCCGACCTCGGGCCTGGGCAGCAGCACGAGGGTGGCCGCGAGGTCGACGCCGAGCAGCATCCCGACGGTGACCCCGTAGGCGTGGAACAGCGGCAGGGCCAGCAGGAAGGTCTCCTCACCCTCGACCAGGCCGGGCACCCAGGCGCGGCCCTGCACCACGTTGGCGACCAGGTTGCGGTGGCGCAGCGGCACGCCCTTCGGCTCGCCCGTCGTGCCGGAGGTGTAGAGCAGCAGGGCGACGTCGTCGGCCTTCGGGCGGGGGTGGCTGGCCGCGAGCGGCGGTGCGGTGAGCAGGCCGGTCCACGCCAGCGCCCCGGGCGCCGGGGTGGTGAGCTGCGCGCGGGCGGCCCGTGCCTTCGCGAGCGGCAGCCGCAGGGCGAGCCGCTTGGTCCAGGGCAGCTCGGCGGTGAGGTCGACGGCCACGACGTGCTCCAGCGACGAGCCCGCCCGCACCTGCTCGACCACCGGCACGACCTTGTCCCACACGACCGCGACGGTGGCCCCGTGGTCGATGAACGGCAGGTGCAGCTCGCCCGCGGTGTAGAGCGGGTTGTGCTCGACCACGGTGGCACCGAGCCGGAGCACCGCGTAGAAGGCGATGACGTTCTGCGGGCAGTTCGGCATCACCAGGGCCACGCTGTCGCCGGGCCCGACACCGAGCCGGCGCAGCCCCTCCGCCACCCGCGAGACCCGGTCGGCGAAGCCGGCGTAGGTGGTGGTGGCGCCGAGGAAGTCGAGGGCGACCCGGTCGGGGTGGCGCTGCACCGACCGGTCGAGCCGGTCGACCAGGGTGCTGTCGTCGTAGTCGAGGTGGAGCGGGACCCCCGGGCCGTAGGCGGCGGCCCACGGGGGCTTCGGTGCACTCATCGACGCCTCGTCCTGCTCGCCCCGGGCCGGCCCCGCGGATGTGCCCAACCTAGCGCCGCACCCGGGCATACGCTGGCGCCCATGGGCGCTCGCAGCATCCCCCCGCCGCCGCTGGTGGTGCGTCGGGTGCTCCACGTGCTCTGGCCCTTCGTGGGGGTGGTCGTCACCGGGCTGATGGTGCCGGTGATCGTCGCCGGGGCGTTCCTGGTCGTCGTCGACCGGCGGGCCCGGCTGTTCCGCGCCTCGTGCCTGGCCGTGGTGCTGATGTGGGTCGACATCCGGATGCTGCTCGGCTGCTGGGCCCTGTGGGCGAAGAGCCCCGACCACTCCTCGCCGACCTGGCGCGACGACCACGAGAAGCTCTTCGCGCAGGCGTTGGACTCGCTGATGTACTACGCCCGCCGCTGGGTGAGGCTCGAGGTGACGCTGGCCGACCGGATGCACTTCGGCACCGACGACGAGCCGCTGATCACCCTCGCCCGCCACGCCGGGCCCGCCGACTCGCTCGCCATCGCCTGGCTGATGTCGCGCACCGTCGGCCGCCTCCCGCGGATCGTGCTCGCCGAGGCGCTGCGCTGGGACCCGGGTATCGACACCATCCTCAGCCGACTCGACTCGTTCTTCGTGCCCTCGGGCAGCGGCGCCGGTGAGGACCGGGTCGCCGGCCTGACCCGGATGGCCGAGTCGATGGTCGACGACGACGTCTTCGTGATCTTCCCCGAGGGCCAGAACTGGACCCCCGGACGACGGGCGGGCTACATCCGGCGGCTGCGCGACCGTGGCGACCTGGCCCGGGCCCGTCGCGCCCAGGAGCTGCGCAACGTGCTGCCGCCCAAGACCCGTGGTGCCTGGGCGGCCCGCTCGGCCCGGCCCGACGCCGACGTCATGGTGCTCGCCCACGCCGGCCTGGCCCGGCTCTCGACGCCGCGGATGGTCTGGGAGGCACTGCCCTTCGAGAACCGGCCCTTCCTCGTCAAGACCTGGACGTACGCCGCGGCCACCGTGCCGCTCGAGGCCGAGGCGTTCGGACTGTGGCTCGACGAGCGGTGGAGCGAGGTCGACGCCTGGGTCGAGGAGAACGCCGCGCCCTACCTGCCCGGGCACGAGCCCGGGCCCGAGGAGGTCACCGTCCGTTGAGAGACGTCCGCACGTTCCTGGTGGTCGGTGGTGTCGTGGCGCTGGTCGCCGTGGGCGCCCTCGCGGGGTCGCTCGCCAGTGGTGGCGGCGACTCGGCCAACGGCTCGGTGCCGGTCGACGACGTCGGCCGGCTGGCGGGGTCGTGGCTGGTCGTCAACGACGCGTCCGCACCGGCGGTCACGATCGGCGCCGTGCGGCTGGACTTCTCCGACGACGGGCGGCTGACGGCCTGGACCGGCTGCAACGGCCTGCGCGGCCAGGTCTCGGTCGACGACAGCGTGCTCGTCGCCGGCCCGCTCGTGTCGACCCGGATGGCGTGCGCGCCGCCGCTGATGGAGCAGGAGCGGTGGATCACCGAGATGCTCGGGAGCCGCCCGCGGCTCGAGCAGTCCGGGCCCTACCTCTACCTGCACTGGGGCGAGGGCGAGCAGTGGTGGGTCGGCCT
>DASSQL010000255.1:0-14107 GCA_035702525.1 Ornithinibacter sp.
AGGCCTTCGCAGTTGTCGATGGCCTCACCGAGGGCACGGACCTCATCAGGCGTCATCTCGACAACGAGCCGGCCGCCGCCCTCGAGGGGCATGCGCAGCACGATGCCGCGACCTTCCTTGGTGACCTCGAGCGGGCCGTCGCCCGTCCTCGGCTTCATTGCCGCCATGGCTGAATCCCTTCATCTCCACGGCTGCGGGTGTACGCGCCGCGTGTAGCCCGGCGCCGGACTGCCGGGGGTGGAGCCCATTATCTCGTATCCGTGCGGCACAAAGAAATCCGCACGGCGCGTTCCTCGCAGGTCAGGGCGGGAAAGACCCCCACGGGGTGTACACCAGCAGCGAGCAGGTCCACCAGAACAGGCCCCCGATGACGACCAGGAGCACCACCGCGACCCTGCGGCGCCAGTGCGGCACGACGCCCTGGCCGTTGGCCGTGCGCATCGCCACCGAGGCCAGCAGCGCGGCCAGCGGGAAGTCGAGGAGCAGGAAGCGCCACATGCTGGTGATCGGGCGCACCACCGCGAACAGGTACAGCGGGTAGGCCAGCGCCCACGCCCGCGCCTCGATGCAGATCCACCGGCCGTGCCGGCCGAGCACGAGCGCGACGTAGGTGGCGGCGAGCGCGACGAGCACCACGACCCCGGCGAGGCCCTTGCCCTGCCAGGCCCACTCGAACCAGAGCACGAACGGCCCCTTGTCCGGGCGCTGCCCCCAGGCGGCCTGCACGTCGAAGAAGGCCGTGGGCACGCCGGTGACCAGGCCGGCCACGACCGGCCAGGCGACCGCGCTCACCGCGAGCGCGCCGAGCATGACGACGGCGCTGGCCCGCTGCCCGTCGAGCGGGCGGGCCCCGGCGGCGCGGTCCTCGCGCCAGCGCACGACGAGGTGGATGAGCACGGCCGCCCCGAGCGCCGGGGCGATGCCACGGGTGAAGCCGAGCGGCAGCGCGACGAGGGCGACCAGCAGGTAGCTGCGCCGGATGAGCAGCAGCAGGGCACCGGCCACGAGCACCACCGCGAGGGCCTCGGTGTAGGGCTTCAGCATCACCGCGGTCGTCGGGTAGAAGCACCACAGGCAGGCCGCGACCAGGGCCAGCCGCTCGCGCTGCGGCTGCCGGTCGGCGTGCACCCCCGAGCGCAGGACCGCCCAGATGAGCACGGCGGCTGCCCCGGCGAGCACGAGGTTGAGCACCCCACCGGCGACCGCGAACGGCATCCCGGTGAGCATCACGCCCTTCACCAGGTAGGGGTAGAGCGGGTAGAACGCCCAGGCGCTGTAGGTGACCCGCCCGGTGTCGGCGTCGACCGGCAGGGGCACCGGGTAGCCGTCGCGCACGATGCGCTCGTACCACTCGCCGTCCCAGAGCCCGAACATGTCGCCGAGGCCCGGCGACGCGTGGCCGACCCCGGCGGGGTTCTGGAAGTACGTCGCCGCGACCCACAGGGCGACCAGCGAGACGACCCGCGACACGAGGTAGACGACGAGGATCGTGACCACCGGGTGGGCCAGTGCGCGCGCCCCGATGGCGTGCCTCCCGGCGGAGGTGAAGGGGGTCGGTCGCGGGGGCGAGGCCTGCCGCGACGCCTCAGCCAGCGCCATCGGTCACCTCCCGCACGTCCCAGACGTAGACGCCCCCGGTGTGGGTCGGCTCGCCGAAGACCGCGGTGAGCGAGGTCAGCAGCGCCGGCGCCTCGGGCCGGGCGTCGGGAAGCACGATGGCGTCGACCCGCGCGTCGCGCAGGTTCTGGTGGAACTCCTCGACCTGGTCGGCGGAGGCGTCCTTGGGCAGGCCCTCCTGCGTGATGTCGGACATCCACTGGGTGAGCGCGGTCGGCGTCGAGCCGTACTGGCCGCCGCGCGCCGTGGTGCTGTCCGGGCCGACGAAGTACCCGGCGACGACGGGGAAGCCCCACCGCGCCTCGGCCTGCCACTCCAGGGCCCGGGTGTCGGCGACCCAGGGCGCCGGCGCGGCGAGCACCGAGCCGCCCTCGTCGACCCAGTCGCGCCACGAGCCGTCGCTGAAGAACAACGGCAGCGGCGCCCGCTGGTCGACGATGAGCGGTGTCGGCACGACCGGGAACAGGACCAGCAGCCCCGCGGCCGCGCCGACCACGAGGCCGGCCCCGGCGTGGCCCGCCCAGCGGGTGGTGGCCCGGCGCACCTCCTCGATGCCGAGCGCCAGCAGGGCTCCCAGCGCGGGCACCGCGACCAGGGCGAAGCGGGTGGGCAGCACGTTGCCGAGCACCGGCAGCTGCTCGAGCAGCGACCACGGGCCCGGGATGCCGGTCGCGCGGCCGTTGACGGCGACCTCCTCGCCCAGCGAGAGCCAGCAGAAGAACACGACGACCGCCGCCAGGGCCTGCACCAGGGTGCGGCGCCAGAGCAGGATGACGACGGCTGCGGCGGCCAGCAGCAGCGGGATGCCGAAGAACGAGTTCTCCTCGGTGCGGTTCATCGACAGGGCTGCTGAGGCCCACGGGTCGGCGCCGATGCTGCGGGTGGCCCGCCCCCACAGCTGGGCGAGGTCGTTGCCCGCCGGGGGGTGGAAGATGTCGCCGTAGCTCTGCGGGCCGGAGAACTGCCACCACAACGGCACCGCGACGATCGCGAGGCAGACGCCCGCGGCGGTGCCCAGGCCAGGCAGCATCCGCCGCACCGGCAGCTGTCCGTGGGCGAGGTAGACGACGGCGCCGACGGCCAGGCCGAGCGCGGTCAGCAGCAGCACCTCCTCCCCGATGAACACCTGCCAGGCGGCGAGCAGCCCCAGCACCACGCCGTCGCGCACCGGGCGGTGGCCCTCGGCGAGCCGAAGCACCCGGTCGACGAGCAGTGGCACGAGGAACTGCGCCACGAAGTTCGGGTGGCCGTTGGCGTGCGAGACCATGCCGGGCGCGAAGCCGATGAAGCCCGCGCCGATGGCCGCGGCGAGCGGGTGCACCGCCAGGTGGCGACGGAACAACCAGAACCACGCGGATGCCGTGAGGGCCAGGCCCAGGAGCTCGACGACCAGGAAGGTGACCGACGGGCCGGCGAGCAGGGTCAGCGGCGCCAGCGGGAGCCCCAGGCCGAGCACGGCCGCGTTGGCCATCAGGTTCACGCCCGCGGGGTAGTTCTGCAGGTCCGAGAAGAGCGGGTTCGACAGCGAGGTCAGGTTGTGCGCGGCGGCGCCGAAGTACCACTCGAACGCCTGCTGGTCCTGCACCCCCTGGGACAGGTAGCCGGTGCGCAGGTTGCCGATCAGGCCGGCCAGCACCCAGGCGGCGAGCAGGAGGTACGCGAGCGGGGCCCAGAGGTCGGACCGGCGCAGTGGCACGGGGCGTCCGACAGCCGGCGGCTCGTCAGGCCCGGCTGCCGGACCGGGTCGAGGGGGCGGCTCGTCCTCCACCGGCGCGCGCTCGAGCGCGGCGGCCGTCGACGGCGGGCTCGCGTGCCGGTCGGCCGTCTGGGGTGCCTCGGGTGCCTCGCCGCGCAGCAGCGCGATCTCGCGGTCGTGCTCGGCGAGCCGGGCCTCGAGGGAGTCGACGACGGAGTCGACCTGGTCCATCCGGTAGCCGCGGGTCTGGGCCCCGAACCCGGGGCCGGCGGCCACGTGACGGGCCCGCCCGACCGGCGCGTCGGCATCCTCCAGCCCACCCAGCCCACCGATGCCGGCGAGGCGCTCCGGCGAGCGTGGGCGGCCGAGCAGCCACGCCGCGGCCACGACGACCGCGATGCCGAGCAGGGCGAGGACGACCGCCCAGGTCATGCTGCGCTCCGGTCACCTGCGACCGCCCGGGCGAGCAGCCCGTCGACGACCCGGGAGAAGAGCACCACGCCGAGCCGGTCGCCGGCCGGCCGGGTGAGGCGGCGCAGGCCGGGCAGCCAGATCTCCTCGGTCCAGCTGACGAGGGAGCCGCCGAGGGCCACCGGGTCGGCGGCGACACGGATCTCGGCCCAGCCGTGCAGGAACCGGCCGGTCTTGACCAGGCGCAGCCGCTGCCCGGGGTCCAGGGCGGTGACGAGCATGCGGTCGGCGAAGCCGAACGGGCCCAGACGGGTCCAGGCGACCACCTCGGTGCCCAGGCTCAGGCCGGCCTCGGGCACCTCGAGGTCGGTCAGTGGCACGTGCCGGGTGTGCTCGGGCAGGTCGGTGAGGGCCGCCCAGGCGACCTGCGGCGCGAGGGCGGTGCGACGGCTGACGGTGAACGCCACCTCGTCACCCGGTCCCGGGGTCGTCGGTGCCGGGCTCGGCAGGGCCCTGGACGGCGGGCTCGGCAGAGCGCTCCACCTGGTGCTGGGCACGCAGCCCGGCGAGGGTGCGCTCGCGCTCGGCGAGGTCGTCGCGCAGCCCCTGGAGGCGGTCGTCGACGTCGTCCATCCGGTAGCCGCGCAGCGCGGTGTCGAAGCGCACGGCATCCACGTCGACCGCCAGCGGGTGCTCGGGCAGGCCCGGGTCGGGGGTGGAGCGCACGGCCTCGGCCATCGGGTCGGCGGGCAGCCGGCCGCTCGCCACGCCGAGCACCGCCACGACGAGCGCGACGGCGACGAGCACGAGGATGACGACCGGGACCACGGCCCGATCCTACGGTGGCGGCCCGGACCTACTCGGGGCGCGTGGCGGGCGGGGTGGCCCTCGCCGGACCGGTCGGGGGCTGGCGGACCCCACCGAGGCCGCCGGCCGGTGTCTCGGCGGCGACGATCGCGGCGATCGCCTCGTCGACGTCGTCGGTGACGGTGAGCAGCTCGAGGTCGCGCGCGTTGATCGTGCCGGTCTCGGCGGCGGTGGTGCGCAGCCAGTCGAGCAGCCCGCCCCAGTAGGCCGTGCCCATCAGGACGATCGGGAAGCTGGTGACCTTCTGGGTCTGCACGAGGGTGACCGCCTCGAACAGCTCGTCGAGGGTGCCGAAGCCGCCGGGCAGCACGACGAAGCCCTGGGCGTACTTGACGAACATCGTCTTGCGGGCGAAGAAGTAGCGGAAGTTGACGCCGAGGTCGACGAACTCGTTGAGCCCGGCCTCGAAGGGCAGCTCGATGCCGAGCCCGACCGAGGTGCCGCCGGCCTCGAGGGCACCGCGGTTCGCGGCCTCCATGGCGCCGGGACCGCCACCGGTGATGACGGCGTAGCCGGCCGCCACCAGCGCCGCGCCCACCCGGATGCCGAGCTCGTAGGTCGGGTGCTCGGGGCGGGTGCGCGCCGAGCCGAACACGCTGACGGCCGGCCCGACCTCGGCCAGGGCCCCGAAGCCGGTGACGAACTCGCTCTGGATGCGCATGACGCGCCACGGGTCGGTGTGCAGCCAGTCGGCCGAGCCCCGGCTGTCGAGCAGGCGGGCGTCGGTGGTCGAGCCGGGCACCTTGGAGCCGCGCATGACGACCGGGCCCTGGTGGTAGTCACGGTCGGCGGGCCGCGGGGGGTTCGGGATGTGGTCCACGGCGCCACTGTATGCGGACCGCGGCCCGCGGGGAGGCCTCCCCATCGACGCCCGGGCGCCGGCGCCCCTAGCGTCCGGGACGTGCTCCGGGGGGACCGGGCACCGTGCGGTGGCCGTGCCGCCGCGCGACCTTCCACCACGGGGAGATCACATGTCCGTCCGATCCACCGTCGCGGCAGCCGCCGCGACCCTCGGGCTCGTCACGGCCGTCGTGGCCACGTCGAGCGGCCCGGCCCAGGCGGCGCTGCCGCGCGTCGACATGGCCCGGGTGCTCGCGGCCGCGCAGGTCGAGCCGCGGTGCGGCCAACGAGCCGGGCTGAGCGACAACGCGTCGACGACGCTCGTGCAGCGCGCCCTGGCCGCCCGCGGCATCAGCACCACGGCCGACGGCTGGTACGGCAACGGCACCACGTCGTCGTACGCCACCTGGCAGCGACGGCTGGGGTACTCGGGCATCGACGCCAACGGCCTGCCCGGCAAGGCGTCGCTGACCGGGCTCGGCACCGACCGGTTCACGGTCAGCCACCCGGTCACCCTCGGCAGCCGCACCGACACCTACGGCGGCAAGCGCGTCAACACCCGCACCCGGCTGATGCTGGCGGCCGCCGACGCGAGGGTGCCGTTCGCCATCCGGCTGACCCAGGGCAGCTACAACCCGGGCGGGGTCGGTGCGTCGGCCGGCACCCACGACGGCGGCGGGGTCGTCGACGTCACGGTGACCGGCCTGGGCACCACCCAGCGCTGGCAGCTGGTCAGGGCGCTGCGCACGGTCGGGTTCGCGGCCTGGCTGCGCACCCCGGCGCAGGGGTTCAGCTACCACGTGCACGCGGTGGCCATCGGCGACCCGGACCTCTGGCAGCGCGACGGCGGCCACGTCGCCCGCGACCAGGTGTGCGACTACTACAAGGGCCTGAACGGGCTGGCGAGCCACGCGGGCGACAACACACCCTCGGCCTACCGGGTCGGGTTCACCTGGTGGGAGCGCTTCACGGGCATCTGAGGGCGCGACCGGGTCGCGGCTGCGCTGGGACCTCGGAACGTCCGCGACGTCACCGTGACGGCGCGGAAGCTCCGTCGTGTCGGGGATGCATCCCCGACACGGATGAAGTTCCCCGTCATCACAGTGACGGCGGGGAAGCTCCTGCCGGTCGGGGCCTAGCGCAGCCAGCGGAGCAGGGCGGCCTCGCAGGCGACGTACTGCTCGACCGGGCACTGCTCGTCGTCCATGTGGGCCAGGTTGGGGTCGCCGGGGCCGAAGTTCACCGCCGGCACGCCCATCGCCGAGAAGCGCGCGACGTCGGTCCAGCCCTGCTTGGCCTCGACCGGCAGGCCGAGCGCCTCGACGAAGGCCTGGGCCGCGGGCAGGTGCAGCCCCGGCCGGGCCCCGCCGGCGTTGTCGACGACGTCGACCTGGAGGCCCGCGAAGACCTGGCGCACGTGGGCCTCGGCCTCGTCCTCCGACAGCGACGGTGCGTAGCGGTAGTTGACGGTGACGACGCACCGGTCGGGGATGACGTTGGTCGCCACGCCGCCCTCGATGAGCACGGCGTTGAGCGCCTCGCGGAACTCGAGCTCGTCGACGACCCGGGTGACCGGCTCGTAGGCCACCAGCCGGGCGAGCACGTCGGCGGCGTCGTGGATGGCGTTGTGCCCCTTCCACGGGCGGGCCGAGTGCGCGGCGATGCCCTTGGTCGACACCTCGGCGCGCAGGGTGCCCTTGCAGCCGCCCTCGACCCGGGAGTCGGTGGGCTCGAGCAGCACGGCGAAGTCGGCGTCGGAGATCAGCTCGGGGCGCTGCTGCTGCACGTGCAGCAGCCCGTTGTACTTCGAGTCGATCTCCTCGGCCTCGTAGAACACGAACGTGACGTCACGGTTCGGCTCGGGCACCTCGTGGGCGACCCGGAGCATCACCGCCACGCCGCCCTTCATGTCGACCGTGCCCCGGCCCCAGAGCACCTCTCCCCCGGCGCCGTCGACCCGGCGGGTCGGCAGGTTCACCGGGTCGGCGGTGAGCGGCACCGTGTCGATGTGGCCGGCGAGCACCACCCGCTCGTCACGGCCGAGGTCGGTTCGGGCCACCACGGTGTTGCCGATCCGGGTCACCTCGAGGTGCGCGAGGTCTCGCAGGGCGGCCTCCACGGCATCCGCGACGGGTCCTTCGTCGAGGCTGACCGACTCGATGTCGCACACCGCGGCGGTGAGCGAGGTGACGTCGGTGGTGAGGTCGAGGGCGGTGGTCGTCGACGGCATACCGGCCACCTTAACGACCGGCTCACCCCTCTACGCTGGTCGCCATGACGCGCACCGCCTGGGGCCACGGCCTGCTCACCCTCACCGACGACGGAACCGTCCTGGACGCCTGGTTCCCGTCGCCGGCGCTCGGCGAGCCCGGCGGCGCCGGCGAGCTCGCCGCACCCTCGGGGCTCGAGGCCCTCGCGGGCCGCGACGAGGCGCGCGGCGTGACCCGCGAGGTGCGCCTCGTCACCGCCGACCTCGACACCCCGCCCGCCGACGCACCCGACGGCTGGCTGCGCCTGCACCTGCTCTCGCACCGGCTGGTGCTGCCCAACTCGGTCTCGCTCGACGGCCTGTTCGGTGTGCTCACCAACGTGGTGTGGACCTCCCAGGGCCCGTGCGCCGTCGAGGGCTTCGAGCTCACCCGGGTGCGGATGCTGGCGCGCGGCACCGTGCAGGTGTTCGGCGTCGACAAGTTCCCGCGGATGACCGACTACGTCGTGCCGAGCGGGGTGCGCATCGCGGATGCCGACCGGGTGCGGCTCGGCGCGCACCTCGCCAGCGGCACCACGGTCATGCACGAGGGGTTCGTGAACTTCAACGCCGGCACGCTCGGCACCTCGATGGTGGAGGGCCGGATCAGCCAGGGGGTCGTCGTCGGTGACGGCTCGGACATCGGGGGCGGCGCCTCGACCATGGGCACCCTGTCGGGTGGCGGCACGGAACGCGTGAGCATCGGCGAGCGTTGCCTGCTCGGAGCCGAGTCCGGGCTGGGCATCGCGCTCGGCGACGACTGCGTCGTCGAGGCCGGGCTCTACGTCACGGCCGGGACGAAGGTGACCCTGCCCGATGGCACGGTCACCAAGGCCCGCGAGCTGTCCGGGCAGAGCAACCTGCTCTTCCTGCGCAACTCGGTGACCGGAGCGGTCGAGGCGCGCCCGCGCGACGGGCACGGCATCGTGCTCAACTCCGCGCTGCACGCCAACGACTGACCGCCACGGCGTCGCCCGCCGAACCCCGCATAGCCCGACCGACCGACGAAGGACATCCACCGCATGCCGCGCACGCCCCGGGGCGCCATCACCCTCGCCGAGGAGAAGCCTCGCTCACCGCGCCACCGCCGCCTCGTGGCGGGGCTGGTCGTCGTGGTGCTCGCGGCCTGCGGCACGGCGGCCCTGCTCGGCGTGCGCCACCTGCGCGCCCTGGTGTCGGGCGAGCAGTGCCTCGTCACGGCATCCGGCTCGACGTTCTCGTGGGCGCCCGACCAGGCGAGCAACGCCGCCGCCATCACGGCCATCGCGGTGCAGCGCGGGATGCCGCCGCGGGCCGCGACCATCGCGATCGCGACCGCCATGCAGGAGTCGAAGGTGCGCAACGTGAAGTTCGGCGACCGCGACTCGCTCGGGCTGTTCCAGCAGCGACCGTCGCAGGGCTGGGGCACGGCCGCGCAGATCCTCGATCCCGAGTACTCGACGAACAAGTTCTACGACGCCCTGGAGAAGATCAAGGGCTACCGGTCGATGGACATCGCGCAGGCCGCCCAGAAGGTGCAGCGGTCGGCCGCCGGTGAGGCGTACGCCCAGCACGAGGCCCAGGCCCGGGTGACCGCGTCGGTGCTGTCCGGGCAGACCCACGCCGGAATGGTGTGCGCCCTGAAGGACCCCACCAAGCGTGGCGACCCCGGCACGGTGGCCGCCCTGGTCGAGAAGGACTTCGGCATCTCGGCGAAGGAGGGGAAGACCACGGTCACGGTGCGGGCCGACGACCCCGACCTGGCCTGGGCGGTGGGCTCGTGGGCCGTGGCGCGAGCCACCGACACCGGCGTCACCCGGGTCGTCGTCGGCGACCGGGAGTGGCGCCGCGGCATGCAGGACTCGGCGCTGAAGTGGCACACCGTGGATGCCGCGAAGGGCACCGACGCGACGACGGTCACCATCCACCTCACCTGAGCGCGGTACCGCCCGGCCCTCGCGGATCGCCGGACAGGACCCGTGCGCCGGGCGTACCGTCGTGGGTGTCAGCCACGTTGCACCTGACGTGGCCGGAGCCGCGCTCGCTGATGGACAAGCCCGCACGGCAGGGGAACGGGGCCGTCGACGAACGGTTGGAGCTTCCGGGCGGCACGCTGCCCGGGGCTAGCCCGGACCGTGGCGGCCGACACCCGCCCGTACCCGAGAGCGCCTGCCGTGAAGCCCGCCCACCACCCGCGTCACGCCCACCACCAGCCCCGCCACGCGCAGCCACGGGCCCGCCGCACCGGGCCGGCGATCGCGTGGGTCGCCGTGCTGGCCCTGGCCGGCTTCGCGTTCACCCCGGAGCCGTCCGCCCCCGCCGCTCAGCTGGCCGCCCTGCCGGTCGCCGCCCCCGTCGCCCGCACCGTGTCGATGACGGTCGACGAGGTCCACGACCCGTGGCGCGCGACCCCGCCGGCGCCGCCCGTCGTGCCGTTCGCGGGCGCCCGCTGGGGCACCGACATCGGGTGGCCGCAGTGCGGGCACGCCCTGCCCGACATCGACGTCGACTTCACGATCATCCAGGTCACCTCCGGCCGGCCGGGGACGGTGAGCCCCTGCCTGACCGCCCAGGCGGCCTGGGCCCGGTCGGTGCGCAGCGTGGTGAACGCCTACGTGGTGCCCGGCTCACCGTCGGCCGCGGACCTCGCCGCAGCCGACCGCGACGGGTCCTGCCGGGGTGAGCGCGCCTGCCGGCTGCGGGCCGCCGGTGCGGCGGACGCCGCGCACGCGCTGGCCGGTGCCGAGGCCGCCGGCCTCCACGCGCGCGGGTGGTGGCTCGACATCGAGGACGTCGCCGAGCGCACCCTGTGGGGCAGCGACACCGACGCCAACACGCAGGTGCTCATCGGCTGGCGCGATGCGCTGCGCCGGGCCGGCAAGCAGGTCGGGGTCTACTCCACCCGCGGGTACTGGCGCCAGATCGTCGGGCACTGGCAGGCCGACCTGGCGCAGTGGCCCGCGGTCGGCCTGGCCGGCATCGGCGCCGCCCAGCGAGCCTGTGGCCGCCCGTTCACCAGCGGGCCGGTGCTGGTCACCCAGTGGCTGACCGGCCCCCTCGACGGCAACCTGCTCTGCCCCCGCCGGGACCGCCTGGCCCAGGCGTTCTTCGGGCACTTCGCCCGGGCCCGCACCGCCGGGGTGCCCGCCCTGCTCACCACGCCGGTGCCCCATCCCGACATCGAGGCCGCCCAGCGGGCGCAGGCCCAGCGCGAGGCCGAGCAGGCCAGGGCCGACCAGAAGGCGAAGGACGCCGCGGCGCGCAAGGCGAAGGGCACGAGCACGGCCGAGCCCGCGCCGACCAGGCCCCCGTCGACCCCCGGCCCGGCCCGGCACACTCCCCCACCCGCGCCGGCACCCGCCCCGGCCGAGCCCGCACCGTCACCCGCGCCGGCGCCGGCCGAGCCCGCCCCCACCGAGCCCGCACCCGCGAGCACCCCCGCGCCCGGCTCGGGCTGAGCAGCAGTCGAGAGCAGAGAACACGCCGCCCGCGGACCAGCCGGGGCGGCGTGTTCTCTGCTCTCGACGGCCTGGCGTCAGCGCTGGGCGACCTGCACGTAGTCGCGCTCGCCCTCGCCGATGTAGACCTGCCGCGGGCGGCCGATCTTGGTCGTGGGGTCCTCGATCATCTCGCGCCACTGGGCGATCCAGCCGGGCAGCCGGCCCAGGGCGAACAGCACGGTGAACATGCGGGTCGGGAAGCCCATCGACTTGTAGATCAGGCCCGTGTAGAAGTCGACGTTCGGGTACAGCTTGCGCTCGATGAAGTAGTCGTCGGCGAGCGCGATCTCCTCCAGGCCCATCGCGATCTCGAGCAGCTGGTCGCCACCGGCGGACTTCTCGAGGATGGAGTGCGCGGTCTTCTTGATGATCGCGGCGCGCGGGTCGTAGTTCTTGTAGACCCGGTGGCCGAAGCCCATCAGCCGGACGCCGTCCTCCTTGTTCTTGACCTTGGTCATGAACTCCTCGGTCGAGATGTGCGCCCCCTGGATGCGCTCGAGCATCTCGAGCACGGCCTGGTTGGCGCCGCCGTGCAGCGGGCCGAACAGGGCGTTGATGCCGGCCGAGACCGAGGCGAACAGGTTGGCCTGCGAGGAGCCGACGAGCCGCACCGTGGAGGTCGAGCAGTTCTGCTCGTGGTCGGCGTGCAGCACGAGCAGCAGGTCGACGGCCTTGACCAGGTCGGGGTCGATCTCGTAGTCGGTGGCGGGCACCCCGAAGGTCATCCGCAGGAAGTTCTCGACGAGCGAGAGGTTGTTGTCGGGGTACAGGAACGGCTGTCCGATCGACTTCTTGTACGCGTAGGCCGCGATGGTCGGCAGCTTCGCGAGGAGGCGGATCGTCGAGATCTCGACCTGCTCCTGGTCGAACGGGTCGAGGCTGTCCTGGTAGAAGGTCGACAGCGCGGAGACCGCCGACGACAGCACGGGCATCGGGTGCGCGTCGCGCGGGAAGCCCTGGAAGAACCCCTTGAGGTCCTCGTGCAGCATCGTGTGGTCGCGGATGCGGCTCTCGAAGTCGGCGAGCTCGGTGGGCGTGGGGAGGTTGCCGTAGATCAGCAGGTAGGAGGTCTCGATGAAGTTCGAGTGCTCGGCCAGCTGCTCGATCGGGTAGCCCCGGTAGCGCAGGATGCCGTGGTCGCCGTCGATGTACGTGATGGCGCTCGTGCAGCTCGCGGTGTTGGTGAAGCCGCCGTCGAGCGTGACGTTGCCGGTCTCCTTGAGCAGGGCGGAGATGTCGTAGCCGTTGTTGCCCTCGGTGGCCTTCACGAGGGACAGGTCGAGCTGCTTGCCTGCAGCGGACAGGGTGGCACCGTCGGTCATGTCAGGGTCCTTACTGCTCGGGCACGGAATTCAATCGACCCTACAACCCGCACCGGACGTGCAGAAATGCGCGGAACGTGACCTAGCCCTCGTGGGGGCGACCCAGGCGCCGAACGGCCGCCGCGATGCGCTCGTCGGTCGCGGTGAGCGCGAGGCGCACGTGCTCTCGCCCGGCGGGGCCGTAGAAGTCACCGGGAGCGGCGAGGATGCCGTGCGCGGCCAGCCGCTCGATCGTCGCCCGGCCGTCCTCCCCCGCGGTCGCCCACAGGTAGAGCCCGGCGTCGGAGTCGTCGACCCGCAGACCGAACGCCTCGACCGCGGGACGCAGGGCCGCCCGGCGCGCGGCGTAGCGCGCCTTCTGCTCGACGACGTGGTCGGCGTCGGACAGGGCGGCGAGCACGGCGCGCTGCACCGGCCACGGCACCATCATCCCGGCGTGCTTGCGCACCTCGAGGAGCCGCCCGACCAGGGCCGGGTCGCCGGCGACGAAGGCGCCGCGGTACCCGGCCAGGTTCGACTGCTTCGACAGCGAGTAGACGCACAACAGGCCCTCGTGCGAGCCACCGGTGACCCGCGGGTCGAGGATCGAGGGGGTCGTCGGCGGCTCGGTCGACCCGGCCGCGCGGGGGCGCCAGTCGAGCTCGGCGTAGCACTCGTCGGAGGCCACCACCACCCCGTGCTGACGCGCCCAGGACACCACCTTCGCGAGGTGCTCGATGCCGAGCACCTTGCCGGTGGGGTTGCCGGGAGTGTTGAGCCACAACAGCTTCGGCGTCGTCGCGGCCGTGGGCGGCCCGAGGGCGGTGAGCGCGTCGACCGCCACCGGTGTCGCGCCGGCCAGCCGGGCGCCGACGTCGTAGGTGGGGTAGGCCACCCGCGGGAAGGCGACGACGTCACCCGGCCCCAGCCCCATGAGCAGTGGCAGCCAGGCGACGAGCTCCTTCGAACCGATCGTCGGCAGCACCCCGGCGGGGTCGACGTCGGGCACGCCGCGACGGGCGGCGAACCAGGTGGCGACCGCCTCGCGCAGGTCGGCGGTGCCCCACGTCAGCGGGTAGCCGTGGGCGTCCGACGCCGCGGCCAGCGCCTCGCGGACGACGGCCGGGGTGGGGTCGACCGGCGTGCCCACCGACAGGTCGACCAGCCCCTCACCGGCGGCGCCGAGGCCCGGGTCGGAAAAGGCACTCGCCCGCTCCTTGGTCGGAGCGAGCGAGTCCCAGGGGAAGTCGGGGAGCCGGAGCACCGTCACTCGTCGTGCACCTGCGGCGGCAGGTCGGCGATGATCGGGTGGTCCTTGGGGATCACGCCGAGCTTGGCCGCACCACCGGGGCTGCCGAGGTCGTCGAAGAACTCGACGTTGGCCTTGTAGTACTCCGCCCACTGCTCGGGGACGTCGTCCTCGTAGTAGATCGCCTCGACCGGGCAGACCGGCTCGCAGGCACCGCAGTCGACGCACTCGTCGGGGTGGATGTAGAGGCTGCGCTCGCCCTCGTAGATGCAGTCGACGGGACACTCCTCGATGCAGGCCTTGTCCTTGAGGTCGACACAGGGCTGCGCGATCACGTACGTCATGGCGGACATACTATGCGGGCCATGGACGCACCGGAGGTCAGGCCGGATCGTGACC
>DASSQL010000256.1:0-2654 GCA_035702525.1 Ornithinibacter sp.
CGCGAGCCGGCGAGGTCGTGCGGCGCGAGCCGCCAGTCGAAGTGCGTCGACTTCGACAGGGCGGCGAGCGCGTCGGCCGGCCCGCCGGCGAACCGCCCGCCCCACAGGGCGGTGCTGCGGACGGTGGGGTCGGTCACGGGAGGTCCCTCCGGGTGTAGGACAGCAGGCGGGCGACGATCGCGGCGCTGCGCTCGGCACCGGAGGTCACCACCATGATGGTGTCGTCGCCCGCGATGGTGCCGAGCACCCCCTCGAGGCCGGCGTGGTCGAGCCCGGAGGCCAGGAAGTTCGCGGCGCCGGGCGGGGTGCGCAGGACGACCAGGTTGGCGGAGTGCTCGGCGGAGACCAGCAGCTCGTGGCAGCGCGCCTGGAGCCGGGTCACCCGCTCCTCGCCGTCGGGGGCGGCGCGCACGGTGCGGTCGCCGCCCTCCCCCGGCACGGCGTAGACGAGGTTCTTGCCCACGCGCACCCGCTCGGCCCCGACGTCGACCAGGTCGCGCGACAGGGTCGCCTGGGTCACCTCGATGCCGTCGGTGGCGAGATGGTCGAGCAGCTCGGTCTGCGACCGCACCGGGGTCGACGCGAGGATCTCGACGATCCGCTGCTGGCGCGCGGCGCGCGACGTGGACACGGTCATCGGGTCTCCCCCGTCTCGTGCTGCTCGAGCAGCCAGGACAGCAGCGCCTTCTGCGCGTGCAGCCGGTTCTCGGCCTCCTGCCAGACCAGGGATGCCGGGCCGTCGATCACCTCGGCGTCGACCTCGACACCCCGGTAGGCTGGCAGGCAGTGGAGGAACACGGCATCCGCGGCCGCCTGGGCCATCAGCGCGGTGGTGACCCGGAAGGGGGCGAACGGGCTGTCGGCTCCCTTGCGGGCCTCGGCCTCGGCCTCGAGCCCCATCGACACCCAGGTGTCGGTGGTGACGACGTCGGCTCCGGTGACCGCGGCGACCGGGTCGTCGGTGACCAGCACCGAGCCGCCCTGCTGGGCCGCGATGGCCTGCGCGCGGGCGACGACGTCGGCCCGGGGTGGGTGGGACGCCGGGGTGCCGACCCGCACGTGCATGCCGGCGAGCGCGCATCCCAGCAGGTACGAGTGCGCCATGTTGTTGGCCCCGTCACCGACGTAGGCGAAGGTCAGCCCGGCGGTGGCGCCCTTCGCCTCGAGCACGGTGAGCAGGTCGGCGAGGATCTGGCACGGGTGGTAGTCGTCGGTGAGGGCGTTGACCACCGGCACCCCGGCGTACGCGGCCATCTCCTCCAGGGCGGCCTGCTCGAAGGTGCGCCACACGACCGCGGCCGACTGCGGGCCGAGGATGCGGGCGACGTCGGCGACCGACTCGCGCACCCCCACTCCCGCCAGGCGGCCGTCGACGACCATCGGGAAGCCGCCGAGCCCGGCCACGGCCCCGACGAACGACACCTGGGTGCGCAGGGTCGGCTTGTCGAACAGGATCGAGACCGTGCGGGGCCCCTCGAGGCAGTGGTCGGCGAACGGCGCGGCCTTGAGCGCGAGCGCGCGGTCGAGCACGACCCGCTGCTCGGCGGCGGTGAGGTCGTCGTCGGCGAGGAAGTGGCGCAGCGTCATCGGGCGTCCTTCGTGGTGGTGGCGAGGGCGGAGGCGGTGTCGAGCAGCCCGGGCAGGGCGTCGACGAACAGGTCGAGCTCGGCGGTGGTGACGACGAGCGGGGGCGCGAGCCGGAGGGCGTCCGGGGCGACCGGGTTGACGATGAACCCGGCGTCACGGGCCAGCGCGGCGACCGCGGCCGAGTGGTCGCCGGCCAGCGTGATGGCCTGGAGCAGGCCGGCGCCGCGGATGCCGGTGACCAGCGGGTGCCCGAGGTCGCCGATCCGCTGCTCCAGGTGCTCGCCGGCCTCGCGGGCGTGGTCGAGCAGGCCCTCGGCGGCGATGGTGTCGAGCACGGCCAGCCCCGCGGCGCAGGCCAGCGGGTTGCCGCCGAAGGTCGAGCCGTGCATCCCGGGGGTGAGCATCGTGCTGACGTCGGGGCCGAAGGTCATCAGTGCACCGATCGGCACGCCCCCGCCGAGGCCCTTCGCCAGGGTGATCGCGTCAGGGACGACACCGGCCCGGTGGAAGGCGAACCACGCCCCGGTGCGGCCGATGCCGGTCTGCACCTCGTCGAGCACGAGCAGGGCCCCGACCTCTCGGGTGATCTCGCGGGCGGCGCGCAGGTAGTCCGAGCTGCCGGGGCGCACGCCCGCCTCGCCCTGGATCGGCTCGAGCACCAGCGCCGAGGTCTGCTCGGTGACGGCGGCGCGCAGGGCGTCGACGTCGCCCCAGGGCACGTGGGTCACGCCGGGGATGAGCGGCTCGAACGGTGCGCGGTAGGCGGGCTTATGGGTGAGCGCGAGGGCGCCCGTGGTGCGGCCGTGGAAGGCACCCTCGGCCGCGACGAGGCCGGTGCGGCCGGTGCGGCGGGCCAGCTTGATGGCGGCCTCCAGGGCCTCGGCACCGGAGTTGCAGAAGAACACCTTCGACCCCGTGGGGGCGCCGGCGAGCGAGAGCAGCCGCTCGGCGAGCTCGACCTGCGGCACCGAGGTGAAGAAGTTCGACACGTGCACCAGCTGGCCGGCCTGCTTCGACACGGCGGCGACCAGGGCGGGGTGGTTGTGGCCCAGGGCGTTGACGGCGAT
>DASSQL010000257.1:0-18618 GCA_035702525.1 Ornithinibacter sp.
ACGTGGTCGCGCACGACGTCCTCGATGGACGTGCGCTCCTTGACCGTCGCGATGTCCTCGGCCTTGATCCGACCCGCCACTGACCCTCCTCTCGGGTGTCGCTCGACTGCCCGCGAGTCTAGGTCGTCGCCGGGCGGCACCACCGCCGGTGCAGGGTCAGCGCCCGCACGTCGGTGAGCGAGGCCACCTGGTCGACGAGCACCCGCAGTGCCGCGTCGTCGCCGGCGGCATCGTCCCAGTCGCGGCGCAGGTCGGGGTCGAGCCGGTCGGGGTCGGCCTCGAAGGCCGCGACCAGCTCGGCCACCACCTCGCGCTGGCGCACGTGCAGGGCCACCCGCTCGGCGGCGTGCATGACGTAGTGGGCGGCCACCGCCTTGAGCACCGCGCACTCGGCGCGGGCCTCGCGGGGCACCACCAGCCGGCCGCCGTGGCGGGTCAGCGGGCCGGGGCCGTGCTCGGCCCGCGTGGCCTGCTCGACGGCGACGACGAACCGGCCGATGAGGCGCGAGGTCATGTCCTTCAGGGCCGCCAGGGACGGGCGGGAGCCGTCGTAGGTGTCGGGCACCGCGCCGGTGGCGAGAAGCCGCTCGAGTGCCTCGGCGAGCTGGTCGGGGCTCAGTCCCGGCTCGTAGACCTCCCCCGCCACGGCGAGCACCGCCTCGACGTCGCCCGGCTCGCGCAGCAGGCGAGGGTCGAGCCACCCCGACGCCACGGCATCCTCGACGTCGTGCACCGAGTACGCGACGTCGTCGGACCAGTCCATGACCTCGGCCTCGGCCGACCGGTGCCCCTCGGGGGCGCCGGTGCGGAACCAGTCGAACACCTCGAGGTCGTCGTCGTAGACGCCGAACTTCATCGTGGGGTGCGGGGCGCGGCCGCGGCGCCAGGGGTACTTGGTGGCGGCGTCGAGGCTGGCCCGGGTGAGGTTCAGGCCGGCCGGGCGGCCGTCGGGGTGGGCGCGCTTGGGCTCCAGGCGGGTGAGGATGCGCAGGGTCTGGGCGTTGCCCTCGAACCCGCCGATGCCGGCCGCCACGGCATCCAGCGCGGTCTCGCCGTTGTGCCCGAACGGCGGGTGGCCGAGGTCGTGGGCGAGGCAGGCGGTGTCGACGACGTCGGCGCTGCAGCCGAGCGCAGCGCCGAACTCCCGGCCGATCTGGGCGACCTCGAGGCTGTGGGTGAGCCGGTTGCGCACGAAGTCGTCGCTCGTGGGCTGCACGACCTGGGTCTTGGCCGACAGCCGGCGCAGGCCGGCGGAGTGCACCAGGCGGGCGCGGTCGCGGGCGAAGTCGTCGCGGTCGGCGCGCTTGTGGGCGGGGTCCTCGGCGACCCAGCGTTCGCGGTCGGCCTCGGTGTACGTCACGCGCTCACCCTAGGCGGGCTGCCTCCGCCGCCGCTGCCGCCCGCTGGACCCACTTCGGCTCGATGCCGTAGCGCTGGCTCTTGATCATCCGGCCGTGGGCACAGTCGTCGACGAGCTGGGACATCCGGGCGTCGCGGGTCTTCTCCTGCTTGGCCGTGACCACCCAGTTGGTGGCGAGCTTGCGGTAGGTGGGCGTGGCGGCATCCCAGAAGGCGGTGGCGGCCGGGTCGGCGGCCAGCTGCCGGGCGTACTGCTCGGGCAGCTCGCGGTCGCGGTTCTCGTAGGCGTAGATGCCGGAGCGGTCTTCGCGGCGGCGCTCGAACGCGGCCAGGCCGCTGGGCTGCATCCGGCCCTGCGCGGTGAGCTCGGCCACGGCGTTGATGTTGATCGTCGACCAGTTGCTGGTGGACTTTCTCGGGGTCCACCGCTGGCGCCGGGTGTGCTCGTCGATGCCCTGGGCCATGCTGTCGATCCAGCCCCAACACAGCGCCTCGCGGACGGCGGCCTCCCAGGTGAGGCCGGCCTGGGGGTGGCCCTTCCGGTAGAACCCCATCCACAGCTCGGTCTCGGTGTCGTGGTGCGCGGCGAGCCAGCGGCCGAACTCGGCGGCGTCCTTGAAGAAGAGCGCTGGGCGCTCGGGAGTGCCCCCCGGGGTGCCGATCCGCCGTGCCATGCCGACACGCTAGCGGCCACCTCGGACACCGGGGGGCAGGTCAGTCGCTCGGCACCAGCCGCAGCAGCTGCTCGCGGATGTCGAGGACGTTGAGCACCGGCGTGCCCTCGCTGAACGCGATCGACCCCACCACCACGTAGTCGTGGCCGACCTCGAGGTCGGGGACGCTGCGCAGGGCGCGCCAGTGCCGTGGGAAGACGCCACCGCGGATGGTGCGCCCCCGCCACGACAGGTCGAGCCAGGCCCAGGACTGCCCCTGCTGGGTGCGTCGCAGGTCGACCGCGACCAGGCGGCAGCGCAGCCGCCGCGGCGGGGACTGCCCGGGCGCGAACTTCAGGTCGCCCGGGCGCAGCAGGGCGACGGACCCCTGGATGACGGTCGGCTCGGCCATGCCCCAGTTCTAGCGCCACCCACCGACAGCCCACCGACAGCCCGTCGGCGGAGAGTCCCAGCCCAGACCGAACAACCCCGACATCACTGTGACGTCGGGGTTGTCCCCTCTAGGCGGGGAAGCTTCCCCGCCCGGGCGGAAGTTCCCCGACGTCACGGTGATGTCGGGGAAGCTCAGCCGCCGGAGACGCTGAGCTCGGCCTGGGCGACCTGGGCCCGCTGGGCCTCGTCGAGCTCGCGCGAGCGGAGCCAGTTCTCGGGCAGGGCCACCACCCGCGGCGAGCCGGCGCGGCCGCGCTGACCCTCGGCCGCCTCGCCGGGCCAGGGGGCGTCGAGGTCCATCGTGCCGATCAGGTCGTCGAGCGCCTGGAGGCCGTCGACCAGGGCCAGCTGGTTGCGCACCGTCGAGCCCGCCGGGAAGCCCTTGAGGTACCACGCGATGTGCTTGCGGATGTCGCGGCAGGCCCGCCCCTCGTCGCCGTCGTAGAAGTCGACGAGGTAGGCCGCGTGCCGCCGCAGGGTGGCCGTCACCTCGCGCAGCCCGGGCTGCACGCGCGCCGGCGACCCGGCGAACGCCGCGGCGAGGTCGGTGAACAGCCACGGCCGCCCGAGGCAGCCGCGCCCCACGACCACCCCGTCGCACCCGGTCTGCCGCACCATCTCCAGGGCGTCCTCGGCCGACCAGATGTCGCCGTTGCCGAGCACCGGGATCGACGTCACGGCCTCCTTGAGCCGGGCGATCGCCGACCAGTCGGCCTGCCCCGAGTACGCCTGGGCCGCGGTGCGCCCGTGCAGCGCGACGGCCGCCACGCCCTCGCCCTCGGCGATCCGGCCGGCATCGAGGTAGGTGACGTGGTCGGCGTCGATGCCGACGCGCATCTTCACGGTCACCGGCACGTCGTACGCCGACGCCTCGCGCACGACGGCCGCGACGATGCCGCGGAACAGGTCGGTCTTCCACGGCAGGGCGGCGCCCCCACCCTTGCGGGTGACCTTGGGCACCGGGCAGCCGAAGTTGAGGTCGATGTGGTCGGCGCGGTCCTCGGTGACGAGGATGCGGGCGGCGAGGCCGGCCGTCACCGGGTCGACCGAGTACAGCTGCACCGAGCGGGGGTTCTCGTCGGGGTCGTGCGAGATGAGCCGCATCGTCTCAGGGGTGCGCTCGACCAGCGCCCGGGTGGTGACCATCTCGGAGACGTACAGGCTGGTCGCCCCGGACGCCCCGCCCGCCTCGAGGCCGGCCGTGCCGTACTCGCGGCAGAGCCGCCGGAAGGCCCGGTTGGTGATGCCGGCCATCGGCGCGAGCACGACGGGCGACTGCACGACGTGGCGCCCGATCTGCAGGGGCGGCAGCACCGGGGTGGAGGCGGGAGCGGTGGCGGTGGGGGCGGACATGGTGCCCCATTCTCCCCCGAGTAGCGTGGTGCCGTGGCACAGCAGCCGGCCGGAGGCCCCTCGGGACCCGCTGGAGTGCGCGCCACCTGGGTCGGCCACTCGACCGTGCTGCTCGAGCTCGGTGGCATGCGCATCCTCACCGACCCCCTCCTGCGCCGCCGCCTCGGCCCGCTCCGCCGGCGCCGTGACCTGCCGGTGCACCAGCACGTCGAGGACGTCGATGCCGTGCTGCTCAGCCACCTCCACCACGACCACGCCGACCTGCCCTCGCTGCGTCGCGTCGGCCACGTGCCGGTCATCACCGACCCCCTCAACCTGCCGTGGCTCGACAAGCACCGGCTCGAGCCGGGCGACGCGTCCCACGACACCTGGCACCCCGTCGGCCCCGGGGTCGAGGTGCTGCTCGTGCGGGCCGACCACGAGGCCCGGCCGATGCCGCACCGCCCGAACGGCGCCTGCGGGATGCTGCTGCGCGGCGGCGGCGTGGTGGTCTGGTTCGCCGGCGACACCTCGCTGCACCCGGACATGGCCCTGCTGCCCGAGCTGGCCGACGCCCCGGTCGACCTCGCCCTGCTGCCCGTGGGCGGGTGGGGTCCACGGCTGTCCGCCGGGCACATGGGGCCGGTCGAGGCCGCCGACGCGACCGCCCGCTCCGGGGCACGGAACGTCGTGCCGATCCACTACGGCACCCTGCACCCGTCGGGCTGGCCGTCGTCACGCCTGGACTGGACCACCGACCCCGGTCACCGGTTCGTCGAGGTGCTGCCGCAGTGGAGCGACGCCACGGCGCACGTGCCGCCGGTCGGTGGGGCGGTCATGATCCCGCCGGAGCGCGTGCTGCGCTGAGCAGCTCCCACAGCGCGGCGGCGGTCTCGTTGGGGTGGGTCAGCGGGAACACGTGCAGCCCCCGCGGCACGGTCACCACGTGCACCCAGCGGGCCGACCGGGCCGCACGCGCGAACCGCCGAACGTCGACCCGCAGCTGGTCGAGCTGGCCGTTCACGAGCAGCACGGGGGCGGTGACCTCGGCGAGCATCTCGGGACGGCAGAGCCCCATGACGCCCGCCCAGGCGGCCGGGATGCCGTCGAACCCGTAGCCCGCCTCCTTGATGACCGCCGCGAGCTCGGCGGGCAGCAGGGCGTCGAACTCCCGGTCCATGGCCTGCGACATCCGGTCGACGCCGAGCCGTGACTCGACCCGGGCGATCGCCCGGTAGAGCGCCGCCCCGGGTCCGGCCGGCACCGCCGACGCCCCGAGCAGGGCCAGCCCGGCCAGCCGCTGCGGGTGCTCGGACGCCCACGCCATCGCAAGGTAGCCGCCAAGGCTGTGCCCGGCGAGCACGACCCGCACCCCGGCATCCCCGCCCTCGACCGCGTCGGTGATCACCGCGAGCGCGCGCTCCCAGGTGAACTCCTCGCCGCGCCGGGTGCCGTGCGCCGGCAGGTCGGGCACGACCAGCTCGACGTCGGGGCCGAGCAGGGCGCCGTACCGCGCCCACTGCGCGCCGCTGAGCTGCGAGCCGTGGAGGAGGACGAGCCGGACCGGTGGTGCCACGCCCGACATCCTCCCGCAGGGCACCGCGGGCTCGGTGGTTGGATGGTCGGATGAGCGCCCTGGTCACCGCCGACGAGCTCGCCACCCTGCTCCACCGGGGCGAGGTGACGGTGCTCGACGTGCAGTACAACCTGCTCGGCGCCCCGGGGGCCGAGCTGTACGCCGCCGCCCACGTCCCCGGGGCGCCGCACCTCGACCTCGACACGGCCCTCGCCGGGCCGCCCGGTGCGCGTGGCCGGCACCCGCTGCCCGACCCCGCCGTGCTGGAACGGGCGCTGCGTGCCTGCGGGGTCGGTGACGACGACGAGGTCGTGGTCTACGACCAGGCCACCTCGCTGGCGTCGGGTCGCGCGTGGTGGGTGCTGCGCTGGGCCGGGCACCCGCAGGTGCGCGTGCTCGACGGCGGCCTGGCCGCCTGGCGCGCTGCGGGCCAGCCGGTCACCGGTGACGTGCCCACGCCCCGGCCCGGCGACATCACCGTGCGGCCCGGATCGGTGCCGGTGCTCGACGCCGGTGCCGCGGCCGAGATGGCACGCCAGGGGGTGCTGCTCGACGCCCGCGCGGCCGAGCGCTACCGCGGCGAGACCGAGCCGATCGACCGGGTCGCCGGGCACGTGCCGGGCTCGGTGAACCTGCCGATGGCCGAGCTGCTCACCCCCGACGGCCGCTTCCTGCCCGCCGACGAGGTGCGCCGCCGGGCCGCCGTCGTCGGGGTCCACCGCGACACCCCGGTGGGCACGTCGTGCGGCTCGGGTGTCACCGCCGCGCAGCTGGCGCTCGCGCTGCACACGGCCGGCATCGACGCCATCCCGTACGTCGGGTCGTGGAGCGAGTGGATCGAGGACCCCACCCGCCCCGTCGCGACCGGCACCACCGCGTAGCGGCGCAGGTCAGAGCGCGTAGCTGCCCGAGAACTCGCCCGGGCTCGTCGCGGCCCGGTCGACGTCGGCGACCTGGTAGAGCACGCCCTCGTTGACGTCCCATGCCAGCACCCGCCGCACCATCCCCTGGAAACCCGCTCTCTCCGAACGCGACTCGAACAGCAAGACGTCACGGGGCCCCCAGCCCAGCGCCCGGTAGGCACCCTTCGGCACGAGCGGGCCCGTCGTCGCGGCAAGCACCCGGGGCTTCGGGGGCAGGTCCGAGTGCACGGCGACCAGTCCCTGCGTGCGCTCCACGGCGGCCTGGTAGGCGCCCGGGAGGAAGGCGCCCCCGGCCACCCAGCCCTCGGTGTTCGAGACCGAGGTCGTGGTCGGCACCACGGGAGCACCGAGCAGCAGGCGGATGCCGGTGAGCTCACCGGTCCCCGAGAACGACCGGAGCTCAGCGCCTGCGTCGCCCTCCGTGAGGTCGGCCCAGTCCGGGTTCACCGCGCTGCGGCCCTTGCGCAGCTCGCCGGTCCTGGGGTCGATCAGCCACCCGTCGTCGCGCCCCCGCGCCACGACGAGGGTCCGGTCCCGGGCCCAGCCCGCGAGCGAGAGCGTGGGGTCGGGCACCTCGACGGTGACCACCGAGCCGTCCCTCGCATCGAGCACCAGCACCCGGCCGGGCTGCGGGATGACGACCCGGTGCCGGTCGTCGGAGATCGACCGCGGGCCGAGCGCCGACTCCACACCCTCCCACTGGCTGACGCGCACGGCGGGCACCTCGACCTGGAACGGGGCGTCCGGGGCGAACAGCACGGGGTGGTAGCCGCCGCCCTCCGCGACGACGAGGAACACGGCGCGCAGCGGCTCCGCAACTCCCCCGCCCGGCCCGAGCTCGGCACGGATGGCGACGTCGGCGGGTCCGAGGTGGCGCGGAATCCTCAGCCGCGCGGCATCCGGGTACCGCGGCAGCATCGCCTCGTCGGGCGGGTCGGGTGCCAGGTACACCGTGACGCCGTCGACCTGGGCCGTCGGCATCCGGCCGTCCGCCGACACCGTCGCCGTGGTGGCGATGCTCGGTGACGGGGTCGGTGACCCGTTCCGGTCGCGCACCACGAGGGCCAGCGCCCCGACGGCCGCCACCCCACCGACGCCGAGCACCGTGCGCCGCACGACCATCCGGTTGCGGCGCCGGGCCTCCTCCCAGGCCTGCGGGGCGAGGTCGAGGTCGGGTACGTCGTCGCTGGCCAGCTCGAGCAGCTCGCGCAGGTCGGCACTCATCGCAGTCCCCCGGTGCCGAGGTCCGCGCGGGGCAGGGCGTCGCGGAGCCGGCCCAGCGCCTGCGCGCCCTCGCTGTTGGCGGTGCCCACGCTGCAGCCGAGCACCTCGGCGACCTCGCGCTCGCCGCGCTCCTCGAACCACCGCAGCACGACCACGGCGCGCTGCCGTGGGGTGAGGGCGTCGAGCGCCCGCAGCACCTCGCGCCGTCGCTCGACCTCCTCGGTGTCCCAGAGCCCGTCCGCCTCGTCCGCCTCGTCCGCCTCGTCCCACGGCACGGTGGCGACCTGCTCGGGCGGTCGGTGGCGCCACGAGGCGATGGCATCGCGGTAGAGCACGCGACGCACGAACAGGTCGGGCTGCTCCTCACGCACGCGGTCCCACTGGCGGGCGAGCTGCACCAGGGCCGACCGCACCAGCCCCTCGGCGACCCGCAGGTCACCGCAGACGAGGTAGGCCGCGCGCAGGAGGGTGTGCTGGCGGGCCTGGGCGTAGTCGATGAACTCGTCGTCGGGCCACGGAGCCTGCGGCGCGCGCGCGTCGTCCATCCGGCTCACCTCCTCGTGCCCGCCGACGTCACCCCCACTGTCTCAACGCATGGCCGCCGGGCGGAAGGTGGCACGCGTCACGATCCGGTGCGCCGCGAAAGGTCGACCGTGCGCCCGAGGTCTGTTTGGATCACCCCATGACCGGGGCAGGCTCGACCTTCCACGTCGACCTCCGCGGGGTGGTCGACCTCCTCTCGCACCACCTGTACTCCAGCCCCCGGGTCTACCTGCGCGAGCTGCTGCAGAACTCCGTCGACGCCATCACCGCGCGCACCGAGCACGAGCCCGACGCCCCGCGGCGGGTCCGGGTGGTGCCGGCCGACGTCTCTCCCGACGGCTGCCTGCACGTCGAGGACACCGGCATCGGCCTCGACGAGGACGGCATCCGCGGGGTGCTCGCCACCATCGGGGCATCGACCAAGCGCGACGCCCTCGGCCTGGCCCGCGAGACCTTCCTGGGCCAGTTCGGCATCGGCCTGCTCTCCTGCTTCCTGGTCACCGACGAGATCCGGGTGACCACCCGCCGGACCGGTAGTGACGAGACCTGGCTGTGGGTCGGCCGCGACGACGGCACGTATGCCGTGTCGCCGGCCCCCGAGCCGCGCGCCGAGCCGGGCACCGACGTCGCCATCCGGCCCCGCGGCAGCGCGGCCGAGCTGTTGTCCGCCGATGTCGTCGAGCGGCTGGCCACCTCGTTCGCGGCCTACCTGCGGATCGACCTGGTCGTCGAGACACCGAGCGGCCCGGTGCCGGTGGCCGGGCGGGCGTTCCCGTGGGAGGAGGGCGAGGGCGCGGCTCGTCGAACCGCCGCAACCCGGTGGTGCGAGGGCGTGCTCGGCTTCACCCCGCTCGACGTCTTGGACCTCTCCGACCCCGCGGCGGGCGTACGGGGGGTGGCCTACGTGCTGCCCCACTCCTCGGCGGCGCGGGGCACGCACCGCCTCTACGCGAAGCGGATGCTGGTCGGCGACGCGGTGCCCGACGTGCTGCCCGAGTGGGCGTTCTTCGTGCGCGCGGTGCTCGACGCCGACGGGCTGGGGCTCACCGCCTCGCGCGAGTCGCTGCACGACGACGAGGCACTGCACGAGACCCGGGCCCGCCTCGGCGAGCAGCTGAAGCGCTGGCTGCTGCGGATGGCCCGCACCGACCGGGCCCGCGCCGACGACTTCTTCCGCGTCCACCACCTCGCCGCCAAGGCCGCCGCGACCACCGACGACGACATGCTCGAGGTGGTCGCCGAGCTGCTGCCGTGGGAGACGACCCTCGGCACGATGACGCTCGCCGAGTTCTCGGCGGTCGACCGCGTCGTGTCGTACACCGACCGCGTCGAGGACTACCAGCAGGTGGCCGCGATCGCCCGGGCCGAGGACATCGCGGTGCTCAACGCCGGGTACGCCTACGACCGCGTCCTCCTCGACCGCTGGGTGCAGCACACGCCCGGGCTGGAGTCGCGCCGGCTCGAGCCCGAGCACCTCGCCGACCGGTTCACCCCGCCCACCCCGCAGGAGCAGGCCTCCTTCGCGCCGCTGCTCGACGTGGCCCGGTCGGTGCTCGGCCGGGCCCGGGCCGTGCCGGTGGTGCGGTCGTTCCGCCCCGAGTCGCTGCACGCCGTGCTGCTCGTCGGCCGCGACGCCGACCGTGAGCGCGACCGGCTCGAGGTGGCCGAGTCCGCTTCCGGCCCGTGGGCCGACGCCCTCGACACCCTCGCCGAGCCGGATGCCGTGCCCCGCTTCGTGCTGAACGCCGACAACCCGGGGGTGCGGCGGCTCGCCGACGCCGGGGACGCCGCCCTGCAGCGGGTGGCCGTCGAGGCGCTCTACAGCCACGCACTGCTCGCCGGTCGGCACCCGCTGACCCCGTTCGACAGCGCGCTCGTGGCCCGCGCGCTGCCGGCCCTGATCGACCGGGCCATCGACGGGGGAACCGGATGAGGCAGTGGGACCAGGTGTCCGAGGAGTTCGCCCGGGTGTCGGTCGCCGCCGACGACGCCCCGCAGGGCTGGGAGCGGGTGCGGGCCCACGAGGGCGCGCTGCGGCTGGCCCAGTCGGACGGGTCGTTCGCCGAGGAGTTCGTGGCCCGCACCGACCTGACCCAGGCGCTCTACTGGACGCCGAAGGACCCGCGCACCCTGGTGCACTTCGCCTGGCTGCGGGAGTCGCTCGACCCGGCGCGGGGGCTGGACCAGGACGACCGCGACGCCGTGCTGTGGCGGCTGAAGTGGGCGGTCGACCTCATCGAGGACCTCCCCGAGGTCGGCCTCGACGCCCTGGTGGCCGCCATCGACGACGTCGAGCAGGTCTTCCGCGGTGACGGCTACCACCTGCGGCCCGTGCACGCGGCCCGGGCCCGGCTCGCCCAGGCCGTCGGCGACGACGCGAGGGTCGAGCACGAGCTCGCCGCCTGGCTCGCCGAGCCGCGTGACAGCCGCAGCGACTGCCAGGCCTGCGAGCTCCGCGAGCAGGCCCGGCTGGTGCTCGAGAGCGACCCGGCCCGGGCCCTCGAGCTGGTGACCCCGGTGGTCGCCGGCGAGCTCACCTGCGGCGACGAGCCACGGGCCTGCCTGTCGATCGACGCCGAGCTGCGGCTCGACCGGGGCGACGTCGACGGTGCCGTGACGTCGTTCCGGCGCGCGTGGCACCTGGCCCAGGACGACCCGGGCGCGTCGGACTCGGTCGCCGCGTGCCTGCGGGTGCTCGTGCGGCTGGGCAACACCGACCGCGCGGTCCACCTGCTCCTGCCGCGGCTGGCGTGGCTCGACGAGCTGCACACCCCGCGCCAGCGGATGTGGTTCGCCGCGACCGCGGCGTTCGTGCTCGACCGCGCGACGGCCGCGGGGCTGGCCCCCGACGACGTCGACGGGCGCCCGGTCGGGGAGGTCGCCGGCGAGCTGCACCGCACCGCCGCCGGCATCGCCGAGGCCTTCGACGCCCGCTACGGCTCCACCGTCACCTCCACGACCCTGGCGGCGGCGCACGACGCCGCCCGCGTGCCGAGCGAGCCCACCCTGCCGCCGACCCGGTTGCCCGCGGCGGCAGCCGGGACCGGTGCTCCCGACGAGGCGGTGCCGCCCTCGACCGACCTGCTCGAGCGGGCCAGGGTGGTGCACGACGGCCTGAGGTCGGCCGGCGCCGACCTCGAGCCGCAGACCCGCGCCTGGCTGCGTGACCGCGACCGCATCCTCCCGGTGGAGACCCCGGAGCAGTGGGCGGCAGCCTCCCTGCTCGACCGCACCTCCGCGCCGGACGCCGGTGGCCCGGAGCAGCACCGGGCCCTGCTCGACGCGGCGCTGGCGGCGGCCCACCGCGCCGACGACGGCGAGGCGGTGACCCGGACCGAGGGCGAGATCGCGCTGCTCGACGCCGCCGGCGCGACCCACCCGGAGGCCGCCGAGGCGGCGCGGGCCCGCGCACGCGACTGCGCCCAGCGGCTCGAGGCCGTCGGTTCCGACGCCGAGGCCGGGGGTCTGTGGCGACGGATCGCGTGGTTCGGCGGGGCCGACGACCCCGCCCCCCACCTGGTGCGGGCCGCTGCGGCCTACGAGCGGGCCGGGCTGGACGAGCGCCGGCTGCTCTGCGGCATCGAGGGGGCGATGGCGACCGCCATGCACGACCCCGCCCGCGCGGCCGGCATCCTGCAGGCCCTCGAGGCGGAGGTGGCCGGCACTCCGCTGCTCGCGTCGATGGCCCTCGACGGGCGCGCCCGGATCGCCCGCAGCACCGGCGACCTCGACGAGGCCGCCGCGCTGCTGGAGCGGGCCCGCGCCGTGCGGGGCGCCCCGCGCCGGGCCCGGCTGACCGAGCTGGCCGAGCTGTGCGACGTGCGCGTCGACCAGGAGGCGTGGGCCGAGCTCGAGGCGCCGGCCGCCGACCTCGTGGCCGCCGCGACCGAGGCCCGCGACCCGGTGCTGCTCGCCTTCGGCCAGCGCTTCCTCGGCCTCGCCTACGTCGAGACCGGCCGCCCGGTCGAGGCCGCCGAGCTGCTCGAGGCTGCGCTGCCGGTGCTGCGCGAGCACGAGCCCGCCCTCGTGGGGCCGGTCGGGTGGGCGCTCGGCAACGCCCTGCTCGCCCTGGGCCAGTGGCCGGGCGCGCGCACCGCGTTCGCCACGGCATCCGCCGCCTTCGAGGCCGACGGCCGCGTGCTCGAGGCAGGGCACGCGCAGTGGCGTGCCGGCAACGCCGCCTGGGATGCCGGCGACACCGTCGCCGCCGCCAGCCACTTCGACGACGCGGTCGACAAGGCGCGCGACTCGGGCACGGTGGGCCTGTACGTCGAGGCGCTGCGGTCGCGGGCCGCCCTGCGCGCCGACACCGCCGACCTGCACGCCGGGCTCGCCGAGCTCGACGGCGCGATCGCCGCGGGTGAGCGGCTGGCCGTCGAGACCGGCACCGGCGAGGACGAGTTCGACGGCGAGGTGCTCGAGCCGCACGTGCTGCGCCAGGGCGCCCACCTGCTCGCGCGCCACGGCGAGGTCGACGCGGCGGTCGAGCGGCTGGCCCGGGCGGAGGCCCTCGTCGGCCACGAGTTCGAGCTGGTGCTGCGCGCCGAGGCCGCCGTCATGCTCGCCGACGACGACCGGCTCGACGTGGCCGAGCCGCGCCTGCGGGCGTCGATCGCCGAGCTGCACGCTGCCGGCATCGTCCCCACCCGGGTGGATGCCGCGGGCGCCCTCGCCCGCGCGCTCGACCGGGCCGGTCGCGGCGACGAGGCCGAGGAGGTCTGGGGTCGCTACGGCCCTGACGCCTGAGGTCAGGGCGGGTTCGGTCAGGCGTGGGTTTCGTCAGGCGGGGGCTTCGTCAGGCACCGACGAGGCGCTGCGCCATCCAGCCCTCGACCTGGTCGAGCGACACCCGCTCCTGCGCCATCGTGTCGCGCTCGCGGATCGTCACGGCCTGGTCGTCCAGGGTCTCGAAGTCGACGGTGATGCAGAACGGGGTGCCGATCTCGTCCTGGCGGCGGTAGCGACGGCCGATGGCGCCGGCGTCGTCGAACTCGACGTTCCAGTTGCGGCGCAGGGTGGCCGCGAGGTCGCGGGCCTTGGGCGACAGGTCGGCGTTGCGCGACAGCGGCAGCACGGCCGCCTTGACCGGCGCCAGTCGCGGGTCGAGCTTGAGCACGACGCGCTTGTCGACCCCGCCCTTGGTGTTCGGCGCCTCGTCCTCGGTGTAGGCGTCGACGAGGAAGGTCATCAGGCTGCGCGAGAGGCCCGCCGCCGGCTCGATGACGTACGGCGTGTACTTCTCACCGCTCGCCTGGTCGAAGTAGACCAGGTCGGTGCCCGAGTGCGTGGAGTGCGTGGTGAGGTCGAAGTCGGTGCGGTTGGCGATGCCCTCGAGCTCGCCCCACTCGCTGCCGGTGAAGTTGAAGCGGTACTCGATGTCGACGGTGCGCTTGGAGTAGTGCGACAGCTTCTCGGCCGGGTGCTCGTAGATGCGCAGGTTCTCGGGGTTGATGCCGAGGTCGGTGTACCAGCGCATCCGCTCGTCGATCCAGTACTGGTGCCACTGCTCGTCGTCACCGGGCTTGACGAAGAACTCCATCTCCATCTGCTCGAACTCGCGGGTGCGGAAGATGAAGTTGCCCGGGGTGATCTCGTTGCGGAAGCTCTTGCCGGTCTGCGCGATGCCGAACGGCGGCTTCTTGCGCGAGGCCTGGCTGACGTTGAGGAAGTTGATGAAGATGCCCTGGGCGGTCTCGGGGCGCAGGTAGTGCAGGCCCGACTCGTCCTCGATGACGCCGAGGTAGGTCTTGAGCATCATGTTGAAGTTGCGCGGCTCGGTCCACTGGCCGCGGGTGCCGCAGTTGGGGCAGGCGATGTCGGCGAGCTGCACGGAGTCGGGGTCGACCTCCTTGCCCTTCTTGGCCTCCTTGTCGGCCACGGCCTCCTGCATGTGGTCGACCCGGAAGCGCTTGTGGCAGCTCTGGCACTCGGTGAGCGGGTCGGTGAACTCGCCGACGTGGCCCGAGGCGACCCAGGTCTGGCGGGGCAGGATGATCGACGAGTCGAGCCCGACGACGTCCTCGCGGGCGGTGACCATCGAGCGCCACCACTGCCGCTTGATGTTCTCCTTGAGCTCGACACCCAGCGGGCCGTAGTCCCACGCCGAGCGGGTTCCGCCGTAGATCTCACCGCACGGGAACACGAACCCGCGACGCTTGCAGAGGGAGACGACGGTGTCGACGACGGAGGTGGGGGCGGCCATGCCCGCAAGGCTATCCGGGCGGCGACCGTGCGACCGAACCGCCCATCGGTTCTGCCTCGACCTCGTCGAGACCACCTAGACTCCGTGCACGTGTCCACCCTCCGTGAGTCCTTCGAGCGCGCCAGCCTGCCGGCCCTGACCTTCCTCAACGGCCTGCCCCGCTTCGTCCCGTTCCTCGGCATCCTCGTCCTCTCCCTGGCCGGCATCCTGCTGCCCTCGCCGGCGTGGCTGCTCCTCGTCGTCGTCATCGTCGTGCTGGCCTGGATCCTCGCCCTGGCCTGGCCGCGGCTGACCGGTGCGGAGCGGCTGATGCGGCTGGCCGTCGTCGCGATCATGGTCGCCGTCCTCGTGACCCAGCTGGCTCCGCGGGGCTGACCACTCATTTGACAACGATTCTCACTTTGAATGAGAATCGTTGTCATGAAGCCGTTCGTCCTGCTCGCCGCGTGCGTGGCCCTGCTGCTCACCGGGTGCGCGTCCGCCGACGCCGGTGACGACGGCCGGATGCCGGTCACGGCCGCCTTCTACCCGTTGCAGTTCGCGGCCGAGCGGGTCGGGGGCGAGCACGTGCGGGTCACCTCGCTCACCAAGCCCGGGGTGGAGCCGCACGACCTCGAGCTGACCCCGCGGGCGGTCGGGCAGCTCGCCCACGCGAAGGCCGTCGTCTACCTCGCGGGCTTCCAGCCGGCCGTCGACCAGGCCGTGCGCACCCAGGCGAAGGACGCCGCGGTCGACGTCACGCCCGCCGCGCGCCTCGAGGGGAAGGACCCGCACTTCTGGCTCGACCCGACCAGGCTCGCCGACGTCGCGACCGCGCTGGGCGACGACTTCGCCCGGCGCGACCCGGCCAACGCGGCCGACTACCGCGCCAACGCCGCGGCCCTCGTCGCCGACCTCGAAGGCCTCGACGCCGAGTTCCGCGCCGGACTGGCGCAGTGCCGCACCCGCGAGCTGGTCACCGGCCACGCGGCCTTCGGCTACCTCGCCGAGCGCTACGACCTGCACCAGGAGGGCGTCGCCGGGGTGAGCCCCGACATCGAGCCCGACGCGGCGACGCTGCGCGACCTGAGCGCCCACGTCCGCGATGCGGGTGTCACGACGGTCTACTCCGAGAGCCTGGTCTCTCCCGCCCTGGCCGAGACGGTGGCCCGCGAGGCCGGCGTCCGGGTGGCCGTGCTCGACCCGCTCGAGGGCATCACCGACGCCTCGCGCGGCCACGACTACCTCGAGGTGATGCGGGCGAACCTCGCCACGCTGCGCGCCGGACAGGAGTGCTCATGACCGAGCCGGCCCCCCTCATCCGCCTGCACGGGGCGTCCTTCGGCTACGCCGACCGGCTCGTGGTCAGCGGCGTCGACCTCGAGCTGCACGCCGGTGAGGTCGCCGCGCTGCTCGGACCCAACGGGTCCGGCAAGTCGACGCTCGTGCGCGGCATCCTCGGCCTCACCGCCGAGCAGGGCGGTGACGTCGAGCTCTTCGGCACGCCGCGCGAGCGCTTCACCGAGCACACCCGCATCGGGTACGTGCCGCAGCGGCACTCGCTGTCGGCGTCGGTGCGGGCCACCGTCACCGAGATCGTCGAGGTGGGGCGGCTGCCGCACCGCCCGTGGTGGAAGCCCGCGACCCGCGAGGACCGCGCCATCGTCCGCCAGGCGATCGCCGACGTCGGCCTGGCCGACCGGGCGACCGAGGAGGTGGCGTCGCTCTCGGGCGGGCAGCAGCGCCGGGTGCTCATCGCCCGGGCCCTGGCCGGGCGCCCCGAGCTGCTGGTCATGGACGAGCCGACCGCCGGCGTCGACCACGCCAGCCAGGAGGCCCTCGCCGACGTGCTGCACCGGCTGGCCGACCGCGGCACCTCGATGCTCATCGTCACGCACGAGCTCGCCGCGCTCGAGGCCGTCGTGAGCCGGATCGTCTGCCTCGACTCGGGGCACGTCGACTTCGACGGCGACCCCGCCGCGTACGCCGCCCACGTCGCCGGCCACTCCGCCGGGTCGGGCCACCACCACGACGACCGGGCGGCGCCGAGCGGCCACGTCATCGGGGCCGCCCCACTCGACCCCGCTCCCCGGGAGGTCTCGTCGTGAACGACCTGCTCGCGCTCGACTTCATGCGCCAGGCCCTGCTCGCCGCGCTGCTCGCCGGTTTCGCCGCGCCGCTGGTCGGGGTCTTCCTCGTGCAGCGCCGGATGTCGCTCATCGGCGACGGCATGGGGCACGTCGCCCTGGCCGGGGTCGCCGTCGGGGTGCTGACCAACCAGGCGCCGGTGCTCACCGCGCTGGTCGCCGCCGTCATCGCGGCCGTCGCCATCGAGCTGATCCGGGCGTCCGGGCGCACCAGCGGCGACACCGCCCTGGCCGTCATGTTCTACGGGGGCATCGCGCTGGGTGTGGTGCTCATCGCCCGCTCGAGCGCCGGCACCCCCGCCACCTTGACCAGCTACCTGTTCGGCGCCATCCTCACCACGACCACCGGCGACATCATCGTCTTCGCGGTGCTGGCGGCCGTGGTGCTCGCGACGACCCTGGTGCTGCGGCCGCGCTTCTTCGCCGTGGCCAACGATGAGGAGTACGCCCGCGCCCTCGGGATGCCGGTGCTCGGCTACAACGTCGTGCTCGCAGTGCTCACCGCGGTCACCGTGGTGGTGTCGATGCGCATCGTCGGGCTGCTGCTGATCAGTGCCCTGATGATCCTGCCGAACGCCACCTCGCAGCTGTTCGCCCGCAGCTTCCGGTCGGCCCTGTGGTGGGCGGTGGCGATCGGCGTGGCCTGCAGCGTGGGTGGCGTGGTCGTCTCCTACTACGCCGAGACGCCGTCGGGCGGCACCATCGTGCTGCTCGCGGTGGGGGCCTTCCTGGTCGCGAGCGTCGCTGCAGCGGCGCTGGCCCGGGTTCGCCGGGCCGCGCACGCCCGCTCCGAGCGGCACGACCACGAGCACGGGCCCGAGTGCGGGCACGCCGCCATCGAGCACGGCGACCACGTCGACTACCTGCACGACGGCCACCGGCACGCCGCCCACGAGGAGCACTACGACGAGCACGGCCAGCACGCGAAGGCGGAGCGACGATGACCGACCAGTCCCAGAGCGAGCGGCGCCCGACCCGGCAGCGGGCGGCCATCGCGCAGGCCCTCACCGGGTCGGCGGAGTTCCGCTCCGCCCAGGAGATCCACGCCGCGCTGGCGGGGTCGGGCACCCGGGTCGGCCTCGCAACCGTCTACCGCAACCTGCAGGCGATGGCAGCCGACGGCGAGGCCGACGTCATCCGCACCGCCGACGGCGAGGCCGTGTACCGCTCCTGCTCCACCGACCACCACCACCACGTCGTGTGCCGCTCGTGCGGCCTGGCGGTGGAGGTGACCGGGGATGCCGTGGAGCGCTGGGCCGATGCGGTCGCGGCCGCGCACGGGTTCACCCAGGTGCGGCACACCGTCGAGATGGACGGCCTGTGCCCGGACTGCTCGGCGGCCGACGCCTGAGGCTCAGAAGGCAGAGACCGGGCCGGTCGACCGCTGTGGGCGGCTGAGCGCCCGCAGCACCGCCGCCTGGCCGTGCCGCTCGGCGGCGACCGACGCGAGCAGGCCGAGCACGGCATCGGCCGCCTCGGGCGGGAACTCGGGTGTGTCGACCCCGATGCTGGCAGCGAGGTCGTCGGAGTGCACGATCGCCTCCATGGTGCGGGTGAGCACGAAGCCGGCGGCGGTCAGCGACCAGCCCTGCCACGGGATGAGCACGGAGTCGGGCGTGCGGGTGCCGTCGAGCACCGGCGCCAGCACCTCCGGCAGCGCGTCGAGGTCGCCCTGCACGCGGGTCTCGAGGTCGGCGCTGCCGGTGGCCGCGTACGCGTCGGCGGAGGTGCGGACGTCGACGTTCGCCTCGCCGTCGAGGCCGGTGTGCACCCAGGCGGCCCGGCGGTAGTGCTCGAGAACCGGGATCGGGGCGGCGCCGTGCGGCGGCGCCGACACCAGGCGCACGACGTTGGCCGCCTGGCCGGCCAGGTGGTTGGCGAGCCCGCCGACCGTCATCCCGGCGCAGGCGCTCTCGTCGCTCCAGCGGCGCGCGACCTCGGGGTGACGGATCAGGTCGGCCGCGACGCGGGCGACCTCGGGGAACAGCTCGAGGAGTCGATCGGCCATGGCCTCGACCCTAGCCACCCCGCTCAGGCGGTGGGGGCGTCGACGGCGCCGCCGTACCGACGCTCGCGGTCGACGTAGGACTGGATGGCGGCCCACAGGTCGCGCCGGTCGTAGTCGGGCCAGAGCCGGTCCTGGAAGACCATCTCGGCGTAGGCGCTCTGCCAGAGCAGGAAGTTGCTCGTGCGCTGCTCCCCCGAGCTCCGCACGAACAGGTCGACG
>DASSQL010000258.1:0-2086 GCA_035702525.1 Ornithinibacter sp.
CACGATGACGACGCGACGGTGCTGCTCGGGCTGCCAGGTGCGCACGACGAGGTGCTGGCGCCGGGCGGTGGCCCGCCAGTCGATCGAGCGCACGTCGTCGCCCTCGACGTAGTCGCGCAGGCTGTCGAACTCGGTGCCCTGGCCGCGGGTGCGCACCGCCGCCCGGCCGTCGAGCTGGCGCAGCACCGCCAGCCGGCTCGGCAGGTGCTTGCGCGAGGGGAAGGCGTGCAGCGCCCGGATCGACCCGGGCACCGGGACCGACCGCTGCCGCGCGGCCAGCCCCAACGGGCCGAGCACGCGCACGGTCACCCGGTCCGCGAGGCGGTCGCCGCGCCGGGTGGGCACCAGGTGGGTGGTGAGGCGCACCCGCTCGTGCGGGGGCACGGCGAGCTCGTGCACGGCATCGACGGCGCCGGCCGACGGGGGCCAGGCGTCGCGGAGCAGGCCGCGCACGCCACGCCCGGAGGTGTTGGTGACCCACAGGTTGGTGGTGGTGGTCTCGCCGAGCCGTACCTGGGTGGGCTCGCCGCGCACGATGCTGAGCACCTTGGGTCGGCTCGCGAGCAGCACGTCGAGGGCCACGAGCCCGGCGACCAGGAGCAGCCACCAGCGCACCGTCGACCCGTGCGGCCACACGGCGACCGGTGCCAGCCCCAGCAGGGCCAGCACGACGGTGCGCCAGGTGAGCGCCATCAGCGGGGGACGGGCACCGAGCCGAGCGCGCTCTCGAGCACGGCGCCGACGCCGACGCCCTCGAGCTCGGCCTCGGGGCGCAGCGAGAGCCGGTGGGCGAGCGTGGCGTGCGCCAGCGCCTTGACGTCGTCGGGCGTGACGAAGGTGCGCCCGGCCAGCCAGGCCCAGGCCCGGCTGGTCGCCATCAGCGCGGTCGCGCCGCGCGGCGAGACGCCCAGCGCCAGCGACGGGGACACCCGGGTGGCCCGGGCGATGTCGACGATGTAGGTCGCGACCTCGTCGGAGATCGCCACCTCGCGCACCGCGGCGACGCCGGCGTCGAGGTCGGAGACCGTCGCCACGGGCCGGATGCCGGCCGCGGCGAGGTCGCGCGGGTCGAACCCGTTCGCGTGCCGGCGCAGCACCTGCACCTCGTCGTCGCGCTGCGGCAGGGGCAGCACCACCTTGAGCAGGAACCGGTCGAGCTGGGCCTCGGGCAGCGGGTAGGTGCCCTCGTACTCGACGGGGTTCTGGGTGGCCGCGACCATGAACGGCGAGGGCAGCGGGTGCGGCTGGCCGTCGACGCTGACCTGGCGCTCCTCCATCGCCTCGAGCAGGGCCGACTGGGTCTTCGGGGGCGTGCGGTTGATCTCGTCGGCGAGCATCAGGTTGGTGAAGACCGGCCCCGGCCGGAAGGTGAAGTCGCTCGACCGGGCGTCGAACACCAGCGAGCCGGTGAGGTCGCCGGGCATCAGGTCGGGGGTGAACTGCACCCGCTTGGTCTCGACGTCGAGCGCGGCGGCCAGGGCGCGCACGAGCAGCGTCTTCGCCACGCCGGGCACACCCTCGAGCAGGATGTGGCCACGGCAGAGCAGCGCGACGAGCAGCCCGGCCACCGCGGCGTCCTGGCCGACGACGGCCTTGGCCACCTCGGCCCGCACGGCGAGCAGGGCGGCCCGGGCGCGCTGGGCGTCGGCGGACGGCCCGGGTGCCGGGCTCACGGCATCCGGGTACGTCGGACCGGGGTCGGGGACGGGCGGGCTGGTGGGGTGCTCGGTCATGGGTGGCGGACCCTTTCCTCGAGGTCGGTGAGCTGCTGGGCCAGGCGGATCAGGGCGGCGTCGTCGGGGGGTGCGGGCCCGAACAGGATGTCAGCGACCTCCCCGGGCGGGCGCCCGGTGGCCAGAGCGGCGGCGTGCACCACGGCGCCCGGGCCGGCGCCGCGCCCGACGGCCAGCCGGCGGGTGAGGCGCTCGAGGGTGCCCGACCGCAGCACGGCGGCGGCGCGGGCCCGGTCGCCGGCCCGGCGGTAGAGGCGGCCGCGGCTCTCGGTGGTCTCGATGGCGCGCACCACGACGGGCAGCGGCTCGCGCACCAGGCGACCCAGCCGGCGGCCCCGGGTGAGCGCGAGGAG
>DASSQL010000259.1:0-5526 GCA_035702525.1 Ornithinibacter sp.
GCCCTTGGTGCGGATGTCGGCGCCGTCCTTGCCGCGGGTGATGACCCGGGTGGTGACCCGGTCGTCGATCTCGGCCTGGCTCCACCCGGTCTTGGTCTCGGTGAGGTGCGACTCGTACTCGTTGGTGAACAGGTAGTCGGCACCGTCGATCAGCTTGCGGATGAACGGGCCGTCGGCGAAGGCCAGCTGCTGCGAGGGGTCGGCGATGAACGGGATGCCGCCGCTGCGGCACTCGTCGGTGTGGCGGAGCATCGCCTCGGGGTCGTCGGCCCCGATGAGCACGAGGTCGAGCTTCCACTTGTCGTGGATCGGGCCGAGCTCGATCATCCGGGCCTCGGTCATCGCCCCCGCGTAGAAGGTGGCGATCTGGGCCATGGTGTCGTCGGTGGTGCAGACGAAGCGGGCCGTGTGCTTGGACTCCGAGATGTGCACGTGGTCGGTCACGACGCCGTGCCGGCTCAGCCAGCTGCGGTAGTCGGAGAAGTCCTCCCCGGCCGCCCCGATCAGGATCGGGCGCGCGCCGAGCACCCCCATCCCGAAGCAGATGTTGCCGGCGACCCCCCCGCGGCGGATCTCGAGGGTGTCGGCGAGGAAGCTCACCGAGATCTTGTCGAGCTGCTCGACGACGAGGGAGTCCGAGAAGCTGCCCCGGAAGGTCATGAGGTGGTCGGTCGCGATGGACCCGGTGACGGCGATCTGCACGATGACGAACCTACCCCGCTCAGCGCACCGATCGACCCCCGGGACGCCTCCGGGACGGCCATGGGCGCTTCCGGGACGCCGAGAGGGCCCGCACCGGTCACGGTGCGGGCCCTCTCGGTGTGCGTCAGCTGAAGCTGTCGCCGCAGGCGCAGGAACTGCCCGCGTTGGGGTTGTCGATGGTGAAGCCCTGCTTCTCGATGGTGTCGGCGAAGTCGATCGTCGCGCCGTCGAGGTAGGGGGCGCTCATCCGGTCGATGACGACCTCGACACCGTCGAAGTCGCGCACGAGGTCACCGTCGAGGGTGCGCTCGTCGAAGTAGAGCTGGTAGATGAGGCCGGAGCAGCCGCCCGGCTGGACGCCGACGCGCAGGCGGAGGTCGTCGCGACCCTCCTGCGCGAGCAGGGACTGCACCTTGCCGGCGGCGACGTCGGTGAGGACGACACCGTGCGCGGGGGTCTCGGTCGCCGGGGCCTCGGTGGTGGGGGCCTCGGTGGTCTGGAGCTGGTCGCTCATGGATGCACTCCTCGTGCTGGGCGGTGGCCTGACGTGAACCGGTTCGCGGGGGACAACCCGTGGCGGGTCGCCGGTGTTCCCGGGTTCTCACACAGGATACGTCGCCGAGCCGACAGGACCGACCCACCGGCGGGTTCGGACCGGATGCCGGTCAGCGCGGCGGTGACCAGGTGCGCGCCACCCGGGCCGTGCGGGCGGCCAGGGTGGTGACCGGGTCGGCCACCATGGCCTCGACCTCGGCCCTGCTGTCGGCGACGGCGTAGGTGCCGGCCAGGCCCAGGGTCATCGTCTCGCGCCGGCCGACGAGGCACTCCCCCGCGACGAGCACGGTCGGCCGCCCGGTCTCGAGGGTGGCGGCGGCGACCCCGGCGACCACGGACCCGTGCAGGGTGCTCCAGTCGACCCGCCCGGCGCCGGTGACGACGAGGTCGCTGCGGGCCGCGGCGATGCCGAAACCGCACTGGCGCAACACCTCGGCGACACCACCGACCCGGCGCGCACCGAGCGCGAGCAGGCCGTAACCGAGCCCACCGGCAGCCCCGGCGCCCGCCTCGCGGTCGAGCCGGCGCGGCATCCCGCTGAGCAGCTCGACGGGGGGCGAGGGCAGCGAGCGGCCCAGCACGTCGGTGAAGTGGCCCAGGGCCCCCTCGAGTGCCTGGGCCAGCTCGGGCGAGGCGCCCTTGCGCGGTGCCTCGATCGCGCTGGTGCCCTGCAGGCCGAGCAGCGGGGTGTCGTCGTCGGTGGCCAGCACGATCTCGACCCCGGCCAGTCGCGCGACGACGTCGGCGAGCCCGGGCAGCGCGTCGTCGGTGGCCGAGGCGAGGGCCAGCCCGCCACGCGCCAGCACCGACGCCGGGCCGGCACCGAGCGCGGCCAGCATGCCGGCGCCTGCGTCGTTGGTGGCGCTGCCACCGACGCCCACGACGACCTTGGTCGCGCCCTGCTCGACGGCGACGTCGAGCAGCTGGCCGACCCCCCACGTGCTGGTGAGGCCGGGGTCGCGCTCGTCGGCGTCGAGCAGGTGCAGCCCGCTCGCCTGAGACGCCTCGATGTAGACGGTGCGCCGGCCGTCGCGCTCGACCACCAGCACGGCAGCAGGCACCTCGCGGCCGAGCGGGTCGCTGACCGTCGTCGCGACCGTGGTGCCGCCGAGGGCGCGGGAGAGCACGTCGAGGAAGCCGGGGCCGCCGTCGGACAACGGCAGCAGCTCGACCTCGTCGTGCGGCGCACCCTGCGCCCAGCCCTGCGCCATCGCGGTGGCCGCCTGGACGGGGCCGAGCGTGGAGCCGAAGGAGTCCGGGGCGATGAGGACGTGCACGCGGTGAGGCTATCGGTGCGCGACCCACCCGACGACCCGTGCCCTCCCCCGGCTCTGGTCCGTCCGCCCGGCTCTGGTCCATCCGCCCGGCTCTGGTCCATCCGCGAGGGTGGCGGCGCTGTGGCACCGCCACCCCCGCAGATCGCCACCACCCGGGAGGACCTCCGCCACCCTCACGCCGGCGGGCGGGGCGGGACGTCACCTCGGGGAGGTGAGCACACGGCATACGATCGGCACGTGACGACGACCACCGGCGGACCCGCGCACGCACCCCTGCCGCTCCTCGTGCTCGGGCACGGGCGCGACCTGGCCAGCGAGCGCGGCGTGGAGTGTCCCGGCGACCTGCCCGCCCCCTCCGACCCCGACCTCGTGGCGCGGGCCCGCGCGGCCAGGGCGGCGCTCGGCGACCGGGTCTTCGTGCTCGGCCACCACTACCAGCGCGACGAGGTCATCGAGTTCGCCGACGTCACGGGAGACTCCTTCAAGCTCGCCAAGGAGGCCGCCGCCCGGCCGGATGCCGAGTGGGTCGTCTTCTGCGGGGTGCACTTCATGGCCGAGTCGGCCGACATCCTGACCGCCGACACCCAGACCGTGGTGCTGCCCGACCTCGCGGCCGGCTGCTCGATGGCCGACATGGCCGCGCTCGACCAGGTCGAGGAGTGCTGGGACGAGCTGGTCGAGGCCGGTGTCGCCGACCTCACGGTGCCGGTGACCTACATGAACTCCTCCGCCGCGATCAAGGCCTTCACCGGCCGGCACGGGGGCACGATCTGCACCTCGTCGAACGCGAAGACCGCACTCACCTGGGCGCTCGACAAGGCGGGCCAGGGCGGCAAGGTGCTCTTCCTGCCCGACCAGCACCTCGGCCGCAACACCTACGCACGCGACCTCGGCGGCGCGCTCGACGACTGCGTGGTCTGGGACCCGCACCGCCCGATGGGTGGCCTCACCCCCGAGCAGCTGCGCGACGCCACGATGATCCTGTGGCGCGGGCACTGCTCCGTGCACGGGCGCTTCTCGGTCGAGGCCGTCGAGGCAGCCCGGCGCGAGATCCCCGACGTCAAGGTGATCGTTCACCCCGAGTGCCGCAACGAGGTCGTCGAGCTGGCCGACGAGGTGGGCTCGACCGAGAAGATCATCGCGACCATCGCCGCCGCTCCCCCGGGCACCGCCTGGGCCGTCGGCACCGAGCTGAACCTCGTGCAGCGGCTGGCGTCACAGTTCCCCGAGCAGCGCATCGCCTTCCTCGAGAAGAACGTCTGCTACTGCTCGACGATGAACCGCATCGACCTGCCGCACCTGGTGTGGGCGCTGGAGTCGCTCGTCGACGGCCGGGTCGTCAACGCCATCCGGGTCGACGAGCAGGTGGCCGCGCAGGCGCGGGTCGCCCTCGACCAGATGCTCGCCCTGCCTGGCGAGACCTCCAAGGACTGACCCGGAGCCAGAGAGCCCGAAGGCGTCAGTCGCGAGGCAGGGCGCCCAACCGGGCCAGGAGCAGCGCCTCGGCCAGGCAGACCTTCTCGAACTCGCCGAGGTGCAGCGACTCGTTGGCGCCGTGCGCCCGCGCGTCGGGGTCCTCGACCCCGGTGACGAGGATCGCGGCATCCGGGAACTGCTCGGCGAAGGCGGCGACGAACGGGATCGACCCGCCCACCCCGATGTCGACCGGCTCGACCCCCCAGGCGTCGTGGAAGGCCGCCCGGGCCTGGTCGTAGACCGGCCCCTGCGCGTCGGCGGAGAACCCGAGACCGCGGTCGTCGAGGGTGACCTCGACCTGCGCGCCCCACGGCGTGTGCTCGACGAGGTGGTCGCGCAGCAGCGCGAACGCGTCCATGTCGAACTCGTCGGGCGCCAGCCGCATCGACACCTTGGCCGCGGCCCTCGGCACCAGGGTGTTCGACGCCGTCGCCACCGTCGGGGCGTCGATGCCGATCGTGGTGATCGACGGCTTGGTCCAGATCCGCGACAGCAGCGACCCGGTGCCGATCGTCGAGACCCCGTCGAGGAGCCCGGACTCCTCACGCAGGCGCGCCTCGTCGTAGTCGAGATCGGCGGCCACGCCCGACTTCAGGCCGGCCACGGCGACCTCGCCGTCGTCGTCGTGCAGGCTGGCCAGCACCTTGAACAGGACGGTGAGGGCGTCGGGCACGGCGCCACCGAACATGCCGGAGTGGACTCCGTGGTCGAGCGTGCTCACGGTGACGACCACCCGGATCATCCCGCGCAGCGTGGTGGTCAGCGCGGGCTCGCCGATCGCCCAGTTCGTGGAGTCGGCGAGCACGATCGCGTCGGCCCGCAGCTTCTCGCCGTGCTTGTCGAGGATGGTCGGCAGCGAGGCGGACGCGATCTCCTCCTCACCCTCGACGAACACGGTGACCCCGACGGGAACCGACCCGCCGTGCGCGCGCAGGGCGGCCACGTGGGCCATGATCCCGGCCTTGTCGTCGGCGGCGCCGCGGCCGTAGAGCCGCCCCTCACGCTCGGTGGGCTCGAAGGCCGGGCTGTCCCACAGCGCCTCGTCACCGGGCGGCTGCACGTCGTGGTGCGCGTAGAGCAGGACGGTGCGCGACCCGGGCGGGCCGTCGACGTGGCCGATGACCGCAGGGCGGCCGCCCTCGCGCACGATCTCGACGTCGAGTCCCTCGGCGCGCAGCAGCGCTGCGGTCGCCTCGGCGCTCGCCTCGACGTGCGCCTGGTCGAAGGCGTCGAGGCTCACGCTGGGGATCCGGGTGAGCGCCTCGAGGTCGGCGCGCAGGCCCGGCATCAGGCCCGCGACGCGGTCACGGAGGGCGGAGATCTGGTCGGTAGAGAGCACGTCGGTCACGCGCCCGACCCTACCCACGGCGGCGGCCGACGGCGGGCCGCGCGTTCACGGCATCCAGACCGAGCACCTACAGTGGGGGCGTGTTCGGACGCAGCAAGACCACCAACGAGCAGCTCGTCGACGAGCTCCACCCGCAGCGCGACGGGGCCAAGAACCGGCCCACGCCCA
>DASSQL010000260.1:0-6643 GCA_035702525.1 Ornithinibacter sp.
GGGCTGGGCGTGAGCGTGCGGGCGATCTCGACGACGTCGTTGTCGTAGAAGTACAGCCCCGGCACGGCGTAGTTCGAGCGCGGGTGCTCGGGCTTCTCCTCGATCGAGAGCACCGTGCCGTCGGGGTCGAACTCGACGACGCCGTAGGCGCTGGGCTCGCTGACGTGGTGGGCGAAGATGTGCCCGCCGCGCACGTCGGTGAGCTCGCGCAGGGCGGTGCCGAGGCCGGTGCCGTAGAAGATGTTGTCGCCGAGCACCAGGGCCACGGCGTCGTCGCCGATGAAGTCGGCGCCGATCACGAAGGCCTGTGCGAGGCCGTCGGGGCTGGGCTGGGTGGCGTAGGTGATCTCGATGCCCCACTGCCGGCCGTCGCCGAGCAGGCGCTCGAACTGGTCGGCGTCCTGGGGCGTGGTGATGACGAGCACCTCGCGGATGCCGGCCATCATCAGCGTCGAGAGCGGGTAGTAGACCATCGGCTTGTCGTAGATCGGCATGAGCTGCTTGGAGATGCCCCGGGTGATGGGGTGCAGCCGCGTGCCCGAGCCGCCGGCGAGGATGATGCCCTTCATGGTGGTCGAGCCTAACGGCGTCGGCCCCCGGCCCGGGCGCTGGGCCCGTCTGCGGGGGCCGGAGCCGCCGTGCCGACCGTTACCCTGTCGCGCATGAAGGTTCTCGTCACCGGTGGGGCCGGTTTCATCGGCAGCAACTTCGTCCACCTCACCCTCGCGACCCGTCCGGACGTCGAGATCACCGTGCTCGACGCGCTCACCTACGCGGGCTCGACGGCCTCGCTCGACGGCGCGATGGAGCGGATCACCTTCGTCGAGGGGGACGTGGCGGATGCCGCGCTGGTCGACCGGCTCGTCGCCGACGCCGACGTCGTGGTGCACTTCGCGGCCGAGTCGCACAACGACAACTCGCTCGACGACCCGAGCCCGTTCGTGCGCACCAACCTGATCGGTACGTTCACCCTGCTCGAGGCCGCCCGCCGGCACGACGTGCGCTACCACCACATCTCGACCGACGAGGTCTACGGCGACCTCGAGCTCGACGACCCCAAGAAGTTCACCGAGGACACGCCGTACAACCCGAGCTCGCCCTACTCCTCGACCAAGGCCGGGTCCGACCTGCTGGTGCGCGCCTGGGTGCGCTCCTTCGGGCTGCGGGCCACGATCTCCAACTGCTCGAACAACTACGGCCCGCGCCAGCACGTCGAGAAGTTCATCCCGCGGCAGGTCACCAACGTCATCGACGGCGTCCGGCCCAAGCTGTACGGCGCCGGGCTCAACGTGCGCGACTGGATCCACGTCGACGACCACAACGCGGCCGTCTGGACGATCATCGACAAGGGCGTGATCGGCGAGACCTACCTGATCGGCGCCGACGGTGAGGTCAACAACCGCGACGTCGTGCGCCTCATCCTCGAGCTGATGGGCCGGCAGCCCGACGCCTACGACCACGTCACCGACCGCGCCGGCCACGACCTGCGCTACGCCATCGAGGCCGGCCGGCTGCGCACCGAGCTGGGCTGGACGCCCCGGTACGGCAGCTTCCGCGACGGCCTCGCCGCGACCATCGACTGGTACCGCGACAACGAGGCCTGGTGGCGGCCGATGAAGGACGCCACCGAGGCGAAGTACGCGCGCACCCAGCAGGTCGTGACCGGCTGATGGCCCGCTGGTTCGTCGCCGGCGCCGCCGGCATGCTCGGCCAGGACCTGTGCGAGGTGCTCGAGGCCGCGGGTCACGCGGTCACCCGCGCCGACCTGCCCGGGCTCGACATCCTCGACCCCGCCCAGTGCGTCGAGCAGGTGGCCGGGCACGACGTCGTCGTCAACAGTGCCGCCTACACCGCGGTCGACGCCGCCGAGACCGACGAGGCACGCGCCTTCGCGGTCAACGCCGTGGGCGCCGCCAACCTGGCCCGCGCGGCCCACGGGGCGGGGGCCTCGATGGTGCAGCTGTCGACCGACTACGTCGTCGCCGGGGACGGGCGCGAGCCGTACGCCGCCGACGCTCCGGTCGCGCCGGCCACGGCCTACGGCCGGACCAAGGCGGCCGGGGAGTGGGCGGTGCGCGCGGAGTGCCCGCGCAGCTGGGTCGTGCGCACGGCGTGGCTGTACGGCGCCGGGGGCAAGAACTTCCCGGCCACCATGCAGCGCCTCGCAGGGGAGCGCGAGCGGCTCACCGTGGTCGCCGACCAGGTCGGCCAGCCCACCTGGACCGTCGACCTCGCGCAGGGCCTGGTGCGCATCGTCGACGGTGGTGCACCCTTCGGTGTCTGGCACGCGACCGGTGCGGGGGAGTGCTCGTGGTTCGAGCTGGCGCGGGCCGTGTTCGAGGAGCTCGGGCTCGACCCCGAGCGCGTCGCACCGATCTCGACCGACGAGTTCCCCCTCCCGGCGCCACGGCCGCCGTACAGCGTGCTGTCGCACGCGATGTGGGCCGACGCAGGCATCGAGCCGCTGCCGCACTGGCGCGACGCCCTGCACCGTGCGGCCCCGTCGGTGCTCGGCGGAGTCGTCGCCCCGGGGGCGTGAGCGCGGTGCGGGTCGGCGTGGCCATGGCGGTCTACGAGCCCGACGAGGGCTACCTGCGCCAGCAGGTGGACTCGATGCGGGCCCAGGTCGGCGTGACCTGGACGGCCCACGTCGTCGACGACGCGTCGAGCGACCGCTCGTTCGAGCACACCCGGGCGCTGCTCGAGGGCGACGACCGCTTCGTGCTGCACCGGGCCCCGGTCAACCTCGGCTCGGTCGGTGCATTCGGCGAGGCGCTGCGGCACGTGGCCGGCGAGAACGTGGATGCCGTGGCCCTGGCCGACCAGGACGACGTGTGGCACCCCGAACGGCTCGCCGCCACGGCGGCCGCCCTCGGCCCCGACGTGGCGGCGGTGCACAGCGACCTGCGGCTGATCGACGGCGAGGGCGCGGTCATCGCCGACTCGGTGTGGCGGCGCGAACGACGGTGGGCCACGACCGACCTGCGCCGCACCGTCTTCCGCAACTCGGTCACCGGGTGCGCCTTGACCGTGCGCCCCGACGTGCTCGACCTCGCCCTGCCGCTGCCCGACCGGCCGCGCCCCGCCCCGTACCACCACGACGCGTGGCTCACCCTGCACGCCCTGCGCCTCGGGACGGTGCGCGCCCTGGAACGGCCGCTGGTCGACTACCGCGCCCACGGCTCCAACGTGGTCGGGGTGGCCCAGACCGGGCTCGTCTCCGTGCTGCGGCGCCGCCGCCGCAGCCTGGTGTCATCGCTGCACGACTCCGTGGCCGGCAAGCGGGCCCTGGCCCAGGACTTCCTGGACCGAGTGCACGAGCACCCGCTGCGACCCGACGAGTACGACGACGTGGCCGCGTCGGTCGGGCTCTTCGTGGGGTCGGGCACGCTCGCCGACCACCGCGCGCTGCTGGCGCAGACCCGCGGCAACGCCGACCTGACCCGCAGGCTGGCGCAGTGGTACGCGGGGCTGGCCGCGGGGCGCCTCAGCCGGCACCCGGTGCCCTAGGGTCGGTCGCATGCTCGCCGTCACCTGCGTCAGCCAGTCCGACACCGACCCGCTCTCCGGGCTCGAGGTGGGGGAGCGGCCCGACCCGCGGGTACCCGAGGGGTGGACGACCGTTCGGTTGCGCACCACCGCGCTGAACCACCACGACATCTTCTCCCTGCGCGGTATCGGCCTGCCCGCCGACCGCCTGCCGATGGTGCTCGGCTGCGACGGCGCCGGGGTCGACGCCGACGGCAACGAGGTGCTCGTGCACGCCGTGGTCGCGTCGCCGGGGTGGAGCGGCGACGAGACGCTCGACCCGCGCCGCAGCCTGCTCAGCGAGGTGTACGACGGCACCCTGGCCGAGGTCGTGGCCGTGCCCCGGCACAACGTCGTGCCCAAGCCCGAGGGGCTGTCCTGGGAGCACGCGGCGTGCCTGCCGACCGCCTGGCTGACCGCCTACCGGATGCTGTTCACCAACTCGGGTGTCCAGCCCGGCGGCACGGTGCTGGTGCAGGGTGCGGGCGGCGGGGTCGCCACGGCGCTGGTGCAGCTCGGCACCGCGGCCGGCATCCGGGTGTGGGTCACCAGCCGGGATGCCGCCAAGGGCGAGCACGCGGTGGCGCTCGGCGCCGACCGGGCCTTCGAGAGCGGTGCCCGCCTGCCCGAGCGGGTCGACGCCGTGCTGGAGACCGTCGGGGCCGCGACCTGGTCGCACTCGGTGAACAGCCGGCGCCCGGGCGGCACGGTCGTCATCTCGGGTGCGACCTCGGGCGACGCCCCGGCCAAGGCCGAGCTGACCAAGATCTTCTTCAAGCAGCTGCGGGTCGTCGGTTCGACGATGGGCACCCGCGACGAGCTGTCGCGGCTGGCCCGCTTCGTCGTCGACTCCGGCATCGAGCCGCAGGTCGACTCGGTGCGGCCGCTCGCCGAGGCCCGGGCCGGCTTCGAGCGGATGGTGCAGGGCGCGGTCTCGGGCAAGGTCGTGTTCACGCTCTGACCCCGGTCGTCCACCGTGTGGGACCGGGCACGCCCGGTCGGCACGTCCCCCTACCGGGCGGTAACATGGGGCGGACCCACCCGCCCACCCGAGGAGCTCTCGTGAGCGCGACGTCCGCTGAGCGCACCGTCACCCTGCACGGCCACGCGTTCTCCTACAGCGACAGCGGCACCGGGCCCGCCCTGCTGTTCATCCACGGCATCCTCGGCTCGCAGAAGCAGTGGGCCCACCTGGTCGACAAGCTCGACGAGGACCACCGGCTGATCGTGCCCGACCTGTTCGGCCACGGCGAGTCCGCGAAGCCGGTCGGCGACTACTCGCTCGGTGCGCACGCCGCGACCCTGCGCGACCTGCTCGACCGGCTCGGCATCGAGCAGGTCAGCCTGGTCGGCCACTCGCTCGGCGGCGGCATCGCCATGGTGTTCGCCTACCTCTTCCCCGAGCGCGTCGACAAGCTGGTGCTCGTCGCCAGCGGGGGCCTCGGGCGCGAGGTCAGCCCGCTGCTGCGCTCGGCCACCCTTCCGGGTGCGGAGTACGTGCTGCCGGTCATCGCGTCGGGGTGGATGCGTGACCGGATCGCCTCTGCGGGGCGCCTGCTCGGCTCGGTCGGGCTGCGGCCGGGGCGCGACCTCACCGAGGTCTGGGACGGCTTCACCTCGCTCGGCGACGCCGACACCCGCCGTGCCTTCCTGGCGACGACCCGGGCGGTCATCGACCCCGGCGGCCAGAGCGTCAACGCCCACGACTACCTGCCCGACGCCACCCCGATCCCGACCCTGGTCGTGTGGGGCACCAAGGACCGGATGATCCCGGCGTGGCACGCCGCGTCCGCGACCGCGTCGATCGAGAACTGCCGGGTCGAGCTGTTCCAGGGGGCGGGGCACTTCCCGCACCTCGACGACCCCGACCGGTTCGCCGCGCTCGTGCGCGAGTTCGTCGGCGCGACGGACTGACTCGCGGGGCAGGTGGCCCGGCCCGCGGGTCAGGCGATCTGCAGCCAGTCGGCCCAGCCGTTGTGCAGCACGAGCCAGGCGATCAGGCCGTAGCCGGCCTGGCCGGGGTGGTTCTCGACGCTGCTGGCCGCGAGGTCGGTGCGCCACTGGTCGTGGCCCATGAGCGGCGCGTAGCAGTCGACGAAGGGCACGCCGCGGCGGGCGCAGACGTCGGCCTGGGCGTCGACGAGCACCTCCAGCCGCTCGTTGAGCTCGGTGTCGGCCGTGGGCGGCGGGCTGACGACGAACGCGCCGACACCCGAGGAGGCCGCGTCGTCGAGCAGGTTCGCGAGGTTGAGCCGGTGCCGGGCCAGGGTGATGCCGCTCACGACGTCGTTGGTGCCCACGGAGAGCACCACACGGCGCTCGGTGCGGCCGGCCCAGCGCAGCGGCACCTCGGTGGCCCAGCGGGCCAGCACGTCGGCGGAGGTGTCGCCGCGCACGCCGAGGTTGTAGGCGGTCAGCTCGAGGTCGGGGTGCTGGGTGCGCCCCACGACGCGGGTGACCCAGCCCTGGCCCTTCGGGTCGCCGACCCCGGCGACCAGCGAGGCGCCGAGGAAGACCAGCGCGAGGTCGCGGGTGCCCTCGGGCACCACCTGGGCGTCGACGCTGGGTCGGAACTCGATCGGCGCGATGGCGTCGTCGGGCTGCTGGTCAGACATCTGCTCGTTCACTCGTCCTCGTCGTCCAGGCGGGCCAACCACGTGGCCAGCCGCTCGACCGGGACCTCGAAGTCGGGGTGGAGGTCGACGAACGTCCGTAGCTGCTCGGCCAACCAGTCGAAGGTGACCTCCTCGTCACCCCGGCGGGCCTGCAGCTCCTCGATGCCGCGGTCCGTGAAGTACACGCTGCGAGGTTACCCGCCCGTGCGCCGCCACCACCGACGCCCCGCCGGTGGTGGCGGCGGCGCAGGTCAGCGGTCGAACGCCTGGGCGACGAGGTCGGCCTGCTCGGCCTGGTGCTTCTTGGTCGAGCCGGTGGCGGGGGAGGCCGACGCGGCGCGCGAGATGACGCGCAGCGGACGGTGCTCGCCCCGGCCGGCCAGCGCCTCGGGGAGGTTGAGCGCGAGGAACGGCCAGGCGCCCTGGTTCTTCGGCTCGTCCTGCACGATGACGACCTCGGCGTCGGGGTACCTGCCGAGCTCCTTGGCCAGGTCGGCCGC
>DASSQL010000261.1:0-11250 GCA_035702525.1 Ornithinibacter sp.
CCCCCAAGGCGGCCACCCGGGACGCGGGCGACCGATGAGGGGTAGGTTTCCTGACCGTGGACGGCATCGAGCACCCGGCCCGGCTGACCGTGGGTGTCGTCGGTGCCGGTCGGGTCGGCGCGGTGCTCGGGGCGGCGCTCGCGCGGGCCGGCCACCGGGTGACCGGTGCCTATGCCGTGTCGGACGCCAGCCGCGCCCGCGCCGCCGACCTGCTGCCCGGGGTGCCGCTGGCCGACGTCGCCACGGTCGTCGCCGGGGCCGAGCTCGTGCTCCTCGCCGTGCCCGACGACGCGCTCGCCCACCTCGTGTCGGGGCTGTCCGCGATCGGCGCCTGGCAGGCCGGCCAGATGGCCGTGCACACCAGCGGCCGGCACGGGGTCGCCGTGCTCCGGCCGGCCCGGGAGCACCACGTGCTGCCGCTGGCGCTGCACCCGGCGATGACCTTCACGGGCACCGCGATGGACCTCGACCGGCTGGCCGACTGCCCGTTCGGCGTGACCACCGACGACGAGCTGCGCCCCATCGCCGAGGCCCTCGTCATGGAGATGGGCGGGGAGCCGGTGTGGGTCGCCGAAGATGCCCGGGTGGCCTACCACGCGGCCCTCGCCCACGGCGCGAACCACCTCGTCACCCTGACCAGCGAGGCCATGGAGCTGCTGTCCCGGGCCGGGGTCGCCGAGCCGCGCCGGGTGGTCGGCCCGTTGATGCGCGCCGCACTCGACAACGCGCTGCGCCTGGGTGACGCGGCCCTCACCGGCCCGGTGGCCCGCGGCGACGTGGGTACGGTGGAGGACCACCTGCGCGAGCTGGACCGGCTCTCGCCCCAGATCCGGAGGACCTACGTGGCGCTCGCCCGTGCCACCGCCCTGCGCGCCCTCGACAGCGGCCGCCTGCGCCCCGCCGCCGCCCTGCCACTCCTCGACATCCTCGCCGACCAGGAGCACTGAGTGACCACCGCCACCACCGTCCCCGTCGTCGCGCACACGCGCAGCGAGCTCAAGGCCGCCCGGGAGGCGCTCTCCAGCCGCGACGTCGCCGTCGTCATGACGATGGGTGCGCTGCACGACGGGCACGCCCAGCTGATCCGCGCCGCCCGCCAGCGGCACGACCACGTCGTCGTGACGATCTTCCTCAACCCGCTGCAGTTCGGGCCCAAGGAGGACCTCTCGCGCTACCCGCGCACCTTCGACGCCGACCTCGAGATCTGCACCACCGCAGGCGTCGACGTGATCTTCGCCCCGACCCCCGACGTGGTCTACCCCGACGGCGACCCGGGCGTGCGGGTCTCCGCTGGCCCGCTCGGCGAGGTGCTCGAGGGTGCCTCCCGGCCAGGCCACTTCGACGGCGTGCTCACCGTCGTCGGCAAGCTGCTGCACCTCACCGCGGCCCGCAGCGCCTACTTCGGCCAGAAGGACGCGCAGCAGCTGCTGCTCATCCGCCGGATGGTGCGCGACATCGACTTCCCCGTCGACGTCGTCTCGGTGCCCACCGTGCGCGAGTCCGACGGGCTGGCGATGAGCAGCCGCAACATGTACCTCACGGCATCCGACCGTGAGACCGCGCTGTGCCTGAGCCGCGCGCTCCGGGCCGGGGGCGACGCCGCGGCCTACGGTCCGTCGGCCATTCGCCGCGCGGCCCGCGAGGTGCTCGTCGAGGAGCCGCTGGCCCTGGTCGACTACCTCGTGCTCGTGCACCCGCAGACGCTCGCCGACGTGCCCGAGTGGTACCGCGGCGAGGCGCTGCTCGCCGTCGCGGCGCGGGTCGGCACGACCCGGCTGATCGACAACACGCCCCTCCTCGTCGGCCCCGGTGGTGGTGCGCTCGACGTCTTCTCCGACGTGTCGCACGCCCGGGCCGAGGTCTGAGGGGTTGGGGATGCCGGTCGCACCCGTCACGCTGCCGCGACGGCTCAGTGCGCCTGCCCCGGGCTGGACGACCAGCGCCGACGTCGTCGTCGTGGGGTCCGGCATCGCCGGGCTGACCTGCGCGCTGCGGCTGCGCGAGCGGGTCGACCGGGTGCTGCTCGTGACCAAGACCGTGCTGTCGGCCGGCTCGACGCAGTGGGCGCAGGGCGGCATCGCGGCGGCGCTCGACCCGGAGGACACCCCGCAGGAGCACCTCGACGACACCCTGGTCGCGGGGGTCGGCCTCTGCGACCCGGAGGCCGTGCGCATCCTCGTGACCGAGGGGCCCGACCGGGTTCGCGAGCTGGTCGCCCTCGGTGCCGAGTTCGACCGCGACGCCGGCGGCGAGATCAAGCTGACCCGCGAGGGCGGGCACCACCGCGACCGCATCGCGCACGCCGGGGGTGACGCCACGGGCGCCGAGATCTCCCGCGCGCTGATCGCCGCGCTGAACCGGGTCGTCGACGACCCCGGCATCGAGGTCGTCGAGCACGCCCTCGTGGTCGACCTGCTCACCGCCGACGACGGCACCGTGTGCGGGGTGACGCTGCACGTCATCGGCGAGGGTCAGGTCGACGGGGTCGGCGCGGCCTACGGGCGGGCGGTCGTGCTCGCCACCGGTGGCCTCGGGCAGATCTACACCTCGACGACCAACCCGCCGGTCGCGACCGGCGACGGGATGGCGGCCGCGCTGCGGGCCGGCGCGCGGGTCACCGACCTGGAGTTCGTGCAGTTCCACCCCACGGTGCTGTTCTTGGGGGAGGGCTCGACCGGGCAGCAGCCGCTCATCTCCGAGGCGGTGCGCGGCGAGGGTGCCTTCCTCGTCGACGGGGCCGGCGTGCGGATCATGGCGGGCCGGCACGAGCTGGCCGACCTCGCCCCGCGCGACGTCGTGGCCCGGGCGATCCTCGACGTCATGCGCGACCAGCAGGTCGACCACGTCTGGCTCGACGCCCGCCACCTCGGGGCCGAGTTCCTCGAGCAGCGCTTCCCCTCGATCGTCGCCCGCTGCCGAGAGCTCGGCTTCGACCCGGTGACCGAGCTGCTGCCGGTCGCACCGGCCCAGCACTACGCGTCCGGCGGTGTCGAGACCGACCTGCTCGGCCGCTCGTCGGTCGACGGCCTCTACGCGTGCGGTGAGTGCTCGTGCACCGGCGTGCACGGCGCCAACCGGCTCGCCTCCAACTCGCTGCTCGAGGGCCTGGTCTTCGCGCACCGCATCGCCGACGACGTCACCACTCGCCTCGCCGCCGGCGAGCTCCCGCCGCGGGAGCCGTCGTGGGATGCCGGGCCCGCCGCGGTGCTCGACGCCTCGTACCGCCTCGACGTGCAGCGGGCGATGACCCACGGGTCGGGGCCGGTGCGCTCCGGCGCGTCGACCGCGGGAGCCCTCGAGGCGCTCGCCGGGCTCGCGGCCCTGCCGCCGAGTGCCGCCGAGCCGGGCCCGGCCAGCTGGGAGACCACCAACCTGCTGCACCTCGGGCAGGCGCTGTCGCTGGTGGCGCACCGCCGCGAGGAGACCCGTGGCGGGCATGTGCGCTCCGACTTCCCCGAGCGCGACGACGCGCACTGGCTGCTGCACCTCACGACGACCCGGCCGGCCGACGGGGTGCTCGTGGTCACCGAGCGGCCGGTGGAGACCCCCGCATGACCGACCACCAGTTCCCCACCGCCGACGCGCTGCTGCTCGTCGAGCGCGCCCTCGACGAGGACCTCGCGACCGGCACCGACGTCACGACGATGGCGACGATCCCGGCATCCCAGCAGTCGGTCTCGCACGTCGTGGCCCGCGCCGACGGTGTGGTGGCGGGCCTGCCGGTGATCGCCCTCGTGCTGGATGCCGTCGCCGCCCGGCTGGGCAGCGGTGCGGTCGCGGCCGACGTGGTCGTGGCGGACGGCACCCGGGTGGTGCGCGGCGACCACCTCGCGACGCTGACCGGCGCCACGAGGACGACCCTGGTGGCCGAGCGCACGGTCCTCAACGTGCTGTCGCGCACCTCGGGAGTCGCGACCCACACCCGGCGCTGGGCCGACGTGCTCGAGGGGTCGGGGGCGATGGTGCTCGACACCCGCAAGACGACGCCCGGGATGCGCGCGCTGGAGAAGTACGCCGTGCGCTGCGGTGGCGGCACGAACAAGCGGATGGGCCTGTACGACGTCGCGATGATCAAGGACAACCACAAGCTCGCGGCGGGGGGGCTGACCGCGGCGTACGACGCGGTGCGCAGCACCTTCCCCGACGTGGCGATCCAGGTCGAGGTGACGACGACTGCCGAGGCCCTCGAGTCGGTGGCTGCCGGGGCACGGTTCCTGTTGTGCGACAACATGTCTCCCGACCTGCTGCGCGCGACCGTGGATGCCGTCCGCGCCACCGGTGAGTCGGTGGAGATCGAGGCGACCGGCAACCTGACCCTCGAGGTGGCGGCCGAGTACGCGGCGACCGGGGTCGACTACCTCTCGGTGGGTGGGCTCACCCACTCCTCGCCGATCCTCGACATCGCGCTCGACCTCGACCCCGCCGGCGCCTGACCTCCCGGCGGCGGGTGCGCCCACCGACAGGTAGTCGCCGCTCGCCCTCCGCCGGCTGAGCGTGCGCCGAGCCCCCGGGACGACATCCGAGACCCGACTGCCTGTCGCTAGGAGCGCCCAGCCGAGCCGGTCGACCCGCCCTCGCTGTCAGCCGAGGAGCGGGAGAGCGGGGAAGGCGTGGCCCTGCCAGATCAGCCGGGAGGCCTGCTCCGGGTCGGCGGTGACCTCGGGCCGATCATCGAAGCGCTGGACGAGGCGCCGTTCGGTGTCGTACGCCGGCCAGCCAGGGTCGCCGGTGGCCGCGAACGACGTCCAGGCGGCCCGCATCCCGGCGGACACGGCCTCCGCCTCGGCCGACGGCGGGTCGCCGATCAGCATCGCGGGCTGGCCCCGGTCGAGGGTGCCGAGCACGAGTGGCACGTCGAGCCCGTGGCAGGCACCGAAGGCGCCGCCCATCCCCGGCGCCGCCCAGGTCAGCTCGTAGGCGTGCACCCGGCCGCCGCCGGCCGCCTGTGCCTCGGCCAGCTGCAGCGACGGCATCCGGAACAGCCAGTCGGAGTGCACCAGCTCGTGGAGCTCCTCCGGTCCGGCATCCGGGTAGGCCTCGCGGTAGCGGCGGGCGCCGTCCGGGCCGAGGGCGAACACCTCGAGGGCTGTTTCGGCCTGCTCATCACCGACCTGCCCGAGCAGCCCGGTGATGACGGTGAACAGCCGCTGCTCGTCGCGGGTGTGGCCGGCGAGCAGCTCGACGTCACGGCCGGCGCCGGCGGCCAGCGCCTGCCAGGGCGTGACGGCCAGCACCTCACCGTCGACGACCGGCGAGAAGGGAATCCGCCGGTGCGCCGGCAGGCCCCAGCGCGAGGTCCGCTGCTCCATCGTGGTGCTCACCGCGTCGCCGGCGGCGGACAGCTGCTGCGGGGTGGCGCTCGAGAGGTCGGCGACGGTGGGGCGCAGCCCCAGCTCCGCGGCGCAGGCGGTCGCGACGTCCGTGGCGAGCTCGGGGGAGAAGAAGGTGCCCGGCATGCTCTGCACCACGGCCCGCCGGAACAGCCCCGCCGCGCGGGGCATGGCGAGCAGGGCGGCGACCGACCCCCCGCCCGCGGACTGGCCGAAGACGGTCACCCGGGTGGGGTCGCCGCCGAAGGCCGAGATGCTGTCGCGCACCCACTCCAGCGCGGCGACCTGGTCGAGCAGGCCGCGGTTGGCCGGCGCCCCCTCGACCAGCGCGAAGCCCTCGGCCCCCACCCGGTAGTTGAGCGTCACCACGACGACGCGGCCCTCGCGCGCGAGCCGACCGCCGTCGTACTCGGGCAGGCCCGACATCCCGATCTCGTAGCCGCCGCCCTGGATCCACACCATCACCGGCAGGCCCGCGCCGGGGTCGGGCTCCGGCGACCACACGTTGACCGTCAGCCAGTCGTCATCCGTCGGGCCCGGCGACCGCGCAGCCATCCCGAAGTGACCGCCCTGCGGCGGTGGTGGGCCGAACGCGAGTGCCTCGCGCACCCCGCTCCAGCCGGGCGCCGGCCGGGGTGCGGCGAGGCGCAGCGCGCCGACCGGCGGCTGGGCGTACGGGACGCCGCGGAAGACCGCCACCCCTGCCTCGATGCTGCCGCGCACGCTCCCGGCCGGTGTGCTGGCCTCGGGCGGCGCGCCGGAGGCGGGGGACTCGGCAGTGGTCATGGCGGCGTCCTCTCGGCCGGCGGGGGCGGCGGCCCCGACCCTGCGGATCATCCACCGCGCGCGGGATGCCGCGCCAACGACTTTCGCGTGCACCCTCGACATCGCACCGCCCCAGCAGCGCATCCAGCGGCTGTCGCCGGCTGCTGGCAGGATGTCGCAGATGGACCTGGTGGCCTTCGACGCGCTGGCGACCTCGCTCGCCGGGGTGCGGCGCACGAACACCGGAGGGGCCGCCCGCTGGCAGCTGCACGGGCGGCTGGTCGCCCGCGAGCTCGATGCCACCCACGTGATTGTGCGTGTGCCGTTCGACGTCCGGGACGGGCTGCTCCGTCGCAACCCCGCCGTCTTCTCGGTGCCCCGCAGGTTCGAGAAGCACATGATGGTCGTCGCCGACCTCCACGCCGGTGACGACGGCGCGGTCGAGGACGCCCTGGAGGCGGCGTGGACCCTCCAGCTGGGGGACGACCCGGTCAGCGGGTGATCGTGAAGGTGTCGCTCAGCGTGCCGCCGGAGGTGCGCACCAGCCGGTAGCTCAGCGAGGTCGAGGTGGCCGTGACCTGGGCGAAGCCGATCGTGAGCCCGCCCGTGCTGTTCGTGCCCGAGGCGGCGGCCCAGATGGTCGTCCTCGCCCGGACCGTTCGCGGGTCGTGGCCGCCGTTGCCGACGATCGCGAAGACGGTGCCGGCACCCGCGACGAGCGAGCGGTCCCGGTCGACCACCCGCGGGGCGGCGACGGTGCCCCGCAGCTGGTGCGAGCGGATGTAGTTGTGGTCGTGCCCCGAGAGCACGAGGTCGACCTTCTCCTGGATCAGCGCATCGGTCAGGTCGGGGCTCGAGGCGCAGCCGTGTGCGCCGAGCGTGAGGCAGGGCTTGTGCATGCCGACGACGACCCACCGGCCCGCGGCGCGTCCGGCGCGGATCTTGCCCCGCAGCCAGGCCTGCGATGCCGTGCCGTCGGCATACGTCCGGCGTGCACCGTCGACCAGGATGTTGGGCGCGATCATGATGAAGCGCACCGAGCCGCGGTCGACGACGTAGTCCTTCGCGTAGGTGCCGCTGACGCCGAGGCGGTCGGGGAGGCACCGTGCGTACGTGGCCAGCGAGCCCTGCCGGGTGAGGTCGTCCTCGTGGTTGCCGACCAGCAGCTCGACGGGTGGGCCGACCCGGTCGGTGACCATGCGGCAGTACGTCGCCTCCTGGCCGGTCGCGTACGCGAGGTCGCCGAGCACGAAGGTCGCCTGAGCGGGGCTGCGGCCGATGCCGGCGAACACCGCCTTGGCGTTCGTGTCGAGGCCGTTGTCCGCGGTCGCCGCGAAGGTCACCGGGTCGGTCACGGGGGGCGCCTTCTCGACCAGCCGCACCTGCATCGCCTCGATCCGCAGCCCGCCGGAGGGCCGGCCGGTCGTGCGCCCGTCGTGCACCCACGGCTGCCACCCGAGGGTGGCGACGTTCGAGCGGTACTCGACGCGGTAGGGCGCGTCAGCGGGCGCGTAGATCGCCAGGGCCTCGAGCCGCAGCCCCCCGCCCGGCATACCCGCGACCTCGCCGGTCGACACCCACGGCTGCCAGCCGGTGCCCTGCACGAAGGCGCGGTAGGTGAGGGCGGGCGAGGTGAGGCGGAAGGCCTCGAGGCGCAGCGCACGCCCGGTGGTGCCCGCGGTCGCCCCGCTGGTGACGGTGGGCTGCCACCCGACGGACTGCACGTACGCCTGGTAGTCGACGCGTTGCACGAGGGTGGCGCTCGACGTGGCCGGGGCGGCCACGGCGCCGACCAGCGCCAGGACGATGGCGGCGGCGATGCCGATGGCACGGCGTGAGGTGGTCATGATCGGCCCTTCCCGGTCGTCGCCCGCCTCGGCTGCGAGAGGCGCGACGACCCTGCCCGACAGCGTAGGTCAACGGGGCCGTGGCCACCGGTCGGGCGCGAGGTGACGCACGTCCTTGTGCACCCGACGCGCGGCGCGCACGCTGGGGAGTGGACGCTGGTCGGCCCGCCACCGCGACCGCGGTGCGGCGCCACCGGAGAGGACGCACCGTGAACCAGGAGATGCTCGCCAAGATCACGACCGGCCAGGGCTTCGTCGCCGCGCTGGACCAGAGCGGTGGCAGCACCCCGACCGCGCTGGAGCGCTACGGCATCCCGCGCTCGGCGTACCCCGACGAGGCCGGGATGTTCGACCTGGTCCACGCGATGCGCACCCGCATCGTGACCAGCCCGGTCTTCACCGGCGAGCGCATCCTGGCGGCCATCCTGTTCGAGCAGACCATGGACCGGCAGGTCGAGGGCCTCGGCACGGCGGAGTACCTCTGGCAGCGCAAGCAGGTGGTGCCGTTCCTCAAGGTCGACCAGGGCCTGGCCGACGCGCAGCACGGCGTGAAGACCATGAAGCCGATCCCGCACCTGGACGCCCTGCTCGAGCGGGCCATCGGGCACGGCGTCTTCGGCACCAAGATGCGCTCGGTGGTGCTCACCGCCGACCCGGCCGGTGTCGAGGCCGTCGCCGACCAGCAGTTCGAGGTGGCCCGGCGGATCCTCGGGGCCGGCCTGGTGCCGATCATCGAGCCCGAGGTCGACATCCACAGCCCCGACAAGGCCGCGGCCGAGACCCTGCTGCAGGGGGTGCTCCTGCGCCACCTCGACGGTCTCGCCGAGGGACAGGACGTGCTGCTCAAGCTGACCCTGCCCGACCAGGACGGTGCCCACCAGGTGCTGCTCGACCACCCGCGGGTGCTGCGGGTGGTGGCCCTGTCCGGCGGCTACACCCGGGAGGAGGCCGTCGCCCGGCTGGCGCGCAACCCGGGGGTCGTCGCCAGCTTCTCGCGCGCCCTCACCGAAGGGCTCAGCGCCGAGATGACCGACGCGGAGTTCGACACGGCCCTCGACGCCTCGATCGCGGCGATCTACGCGGCATCCATCACCTGACGGCCGCCGCGCTCGGCGGCGGGCAGACCTGGGCGATCCAGGACGCCACCTCCGGGTCCGGTGGTGGGAGGGCGGAGGCGGGCCGGGCGGCATCCAGCGACCGCAGCCCGGGCACGAGGGCCAGGGCGTGGTCGGCCTTCCCACCGGCGGGGTCGCCGTCGAGCACGTCGAGGACGCGAACGACCTGCCGGCCCGTGTAGAGGTTCACCTCGCCCGACACCAGCAGGGTGGGCACCGACAGCCGGGGTGTGAGCGGTCGGCACTCGAAGCCGGCCGGCTCCCGCTCCCACGGCGCGGTGAACACCATCACCGGCTGCTCGCAACCGCTCTCTCCCGGGTCACAGGTGCCGTTGGCGGCCAGGATCGACGGGGTGTCGAGGATCTCGGCGAAGCTCGTGAGCTCGAGCCCGCGGGCCGTGGGGCCGAGGTAGTAGGCCGTTCGACCGGACGACGTCAGGTGCGCGGCGAAGCTCGGCAGCTGGTCGGCAGGGATGCCCGGCACGACGTCCGGCGGACCGTCGTGGCGAGGTTCCTCGAGCTGTTGTGGCGGCGAGCAGCCCGCGGTCACCAGGACGACGACGAGCGCCGCGGATGCCGTGACCGCCCGCAGGACGGCGCGCAGGCTCTGCGCGGTGCGCTGACCGGTCGTCCCGTTCACGTCGTGTCCTCTCCGTGGGCCCGGTACACGCGCCGAGCCGGTGACTAGGTGGTCGAGGCGACCCAGGAGTCGAGCCGGTCGGTGGACTGCGCCAGCTCGTCGTCGGTCATCCGCCAGGCCAGTGCGCCGGACTCGTCGATCGCCACGAGGACGGTCGTGCCGGCCATCAGCTCCTCGAACGAGCGCAGGTCCTCACCGGCCGCCCCGCCCTTGATGTCGATGCCCACGGGGACGGGCACGTCGCGCACCTGCTGCGACACCTTGGCCAACAGCGTCCTGGTGCCCGCCTCCGTCGCCAGCGACAGGTCGGGGTCGGCAGGTTCCTCCTCGGAGGCCGTGATCGGGTTGAGCAGCACGTAGACCCGCGGTGCGGTTCCCCCGCCGGTCCGGGGCAGCACGGTGCCGAGCATGTCGGTGACGCCGGCCAGCTCGCCGATCACGACGAGGGAGGGGCCGTGACGGACGTCGGCGAGGAGCAGCTGCCCGCCACCGGCACGGGGCACGCTGTCGGTCGCCGTCAGCGGCAGGGGAGTGCCCGAGTCGTCGACGGCGTCCTCGGGGCCGCGGAGCGCGGCGGGGATGTCCGTGGAGAACGTGCTGTCGTCGACGGCCGCGCCGGCATCCACCTCGACGGCCACCACGTGTGAGGACCCGGCGACGCTGCGCAGGAGCAGCCCGGTCGCGTCGTCCAGGGTGATCTGCGAGCTCTCGCCCGGACCCTCACCCGTGTCGTTGGCGGGGCACGACCAGACCGTCCCCTGACGACCCGCCACCCGGGCCGGACCCTGCTTGGCGCCCCCCGGGCAGATCCGCTCGAAGGTGGCGTCACCGGGCCGGAGGAAGAACGAGGTCGGCCGTTCCTCGGCCGGCACGTCCTGCTGCCTGCTGGCGTCCTCCCCCTCGATCAGGAGCACGGTCGCGCCGTCCCACACCACGGTCTGGAGGACCTCGCCCGGAGTGGTGGCGTCGCTCACGGTCATGCGGAACCGGTCGCCCTGAGCGATGACGTCCTGCGACTGGAGCACCCCGCCCGACTCGCCGCCCTCGGACACCGCCTCGTACCTCACGTGGACCGCCGCACCGTCGGTGGAGGCACCGCCACCGACCGGGCGGGCCCCGCAGCCGCTCAGCAGGACGGCGGTGGCCCCGAGCAGGAGGGCGGTCCGGCAGCCGTGCGCGTGCATGCGAGCTCCTCGGGGGTGGTCGGACGACACGACGGTCCTCCCGACCCGGCGACGGCGGATCCACCCACGGTGCCGTCGGTCATCGTCCCCGGGGATGACGACGGCGGCGCGGGCCGTCGGGCCGGGCCCGTTCAGAACCAGGTCGACGCCCGGTAGGCGGCGTACTCGTCGCCGAAGGCCTGCGCGAGCACCTGCTGCTCCCGCCGGGCCCGGACCACCTGCACCGGTACCAGCACGGCCCAGACGACCAGCGCCTGCCAGCCCTGCAGGGACAGCAGCACGAGCAGGAACGCGGCCGTGCCGAAGACGTAGATCGGGTTGCGGACGTGCCGGTACAGCCCGGTGGTGACGAGCTCGTTCGCCTCCGCC
>DASSQL010000262.1:0-15693 GCA_035702525.1 Ornithinibacter sp.
CCCGAGGTGGATCTCGTCGTCCTGCAGTGACGCCCAGGTGGGGGCGAAGGAGGGGCACGCCCGGACCAGCATCGGCATGACGTCCGCGGCTCGGATCACGTCGAGAGCATCCCACTTCCTCGCGCACGTCTGCAGGGGACGGCGGACGGCCAGCGCACATCCGTGGCGGCGGCGTCACCCGCTGCGCCGACGGACGGACAAGCGGTGGTCCGGGGCGAGTGGACGCGCTCCGCGGAGCGGTCGCGCGGTGCGCTTGTCCGTCCGTGGGATCACCTGCGCGCGGCTCGGCCAGGGGTGACAGCTGGTCACCCGGGCTGGGACGGTGGACCGCCCGGACCCGCGGTGCCGCGCAGGGTGCGCGTGCCGTCGGGGTGGCGAACGGTCGCCGCTCGGGCGTCGAGCCGTTCGAGCAGCGGGATGGCGACCCGCCGGCTGGTGCCCAGCGCCCGCGCCGCGTCGCCGGGCGAGAACCGCGCCGGCAGCCCCGCGAGCCGGGTGGTCGCCAGCTCGACGGTTCCGCCGGGCAGGGTCAGGCCCCCGAGCCGCACGAGCCGGCCGGCCCGCTCCGCCCCGGCGAGCTCGGCCGCGGTGACCGGTGCGAGCAGCGCGGCCGGCGCGGACTCGAGGGGGTGCTCGTCGAGCCACGCCAACAGGGCGAGCAACGGCTCGGATGCCGTGGGCGTACCACCCGCGCCCGGCGCGCCATCCGCCCCCCGCGCGCCACCAGCGCCCGCCGCGCCACCCGCGCCCGACGGGCCCCCCGCGCAGCCCAGGTCCGATCCGGACTCCGGCGCTGTCCCACGGGTCGAGGCCGCGGTCAGCGTGGCGGCCCGGCGCACGGCATCCCCGCGTCGGGTCAACGCAGCAGGGTGCGCGTCGACCACCGTCGCGCCCGCCAACACCTCGTGGGCGGCGGGGTCGCGCAGCACGACCCGGTCTCCGGCCACGAGCGGCAGGGGGCGCGACGCGTCGTCGAGGGTGAGCCGCGCATGGGCCGTGCCCAGTGGCCGCACCCGCACCGCCGCGGAGGTGGTGCCGACGTGCAGGGTGGCGTGCGACGGCATCCGGTCGGCGAGGGGGTGCAGCACGACGTCGACCACGCGAGTCGCCCCCGGCCAGCCGGGGGAGAGCAGCGCGCTGCCGCGCGGCACCGCGTCGGCGGCCACCCCGCGCAGGTTGACCGCCAGCCGAGTGGGGCCGGTCGCCGCCTCGACCGGCTCGCCGTGCACCTGCAGGCCGCGCACCCGCACCGGCTCGCCGTCGAGCAGCAGCGTGCCGCCGCGGGTCACCGACCCGGTCGGCAGGGTGCCGGTGACGACCGTGCCGGCCCCGGTGACCGTGAAGGAGCGGTCGACCCACAGGCGCACCGCGGCCTCCGGGTCACCGGCCGGGGCCAGGTCGGCCAGCGCGGCCAGTGCCGCGCGCACGTCGGCCAGACCGGCTCCGGTGCGGGCCGACGCGGCGGCCACCGCGACCGGCGCGATGCCGTGCGCCGCCAGCCGGGCGAGGGCGTCGGCCGTGGCCGGGCCCGGGTCGGCCAGGTCGGACCGGGTCACCACCAGGGCGACGTCGGTGAGCCCCAGCGCCCGCACGGCCGCCACGTGCTCCTCGGTCTGCGCCCGCCAGCCCTCGTCGGCCGCGATGACGAGCAGCACCCCGGCCACCGGGCCGAGCCCGGCCAGCGTGGTGCCGACCAGCCGGTCGTGACCCGGCACGTCGACGACGGCCACCCGGCGCCCGTCGACGTCGGCCCAGACGTGGCCGAGCTCGATGGTCATGCCGCGTCGACGCTCCTCGGGCAGCCGGTCGGGGTCGGTGCCGGTGATGGCACGCACCAGGGCGGACTTGCCGTGGTCGACGTGGCCGGCCGTCGCGACGACCGCCACGTCAGCGGGCCGGTCGGGACGGGGCGGCCCCGGCGCCGGCCGGTGCGGCCGCACGCACGGCGGCGACCAGCACGACGTCGTGGCGCGGGTCGAGTGCGCGCAGGTCGAGCACCGTGCGACCGCCCTGCACCCGGGCGAGCACGGCGGGGTCGCCGAGCCGCAGCGGCTCGGCCCAGGCCTCGGGCAGGGCCACCGCCCAGCCCTCCAGCGACAGCGCGGGCGCCGAGCCACCGCCGACGCGACCGAGCGACGGCACGACCTCGGCCGGGATGCCGGCCCGGGCCAGGTGGGTCGCGACCGCGTCGCAGCGCCGCCTCAGCGCGGTCGCGCCGATCTCGAGCGCGGCGACGGCCGGGGGCGTGGGCCCGCGCAGCGTCGCCTCGAGGGCCGCGAGGGTCGTCTTGCCGGCGCGCAGCGCCCGGGCGAGGGGGTGACGGCGCATCCGCTCGACGACGTCGTGGCGGCCGAGCACGAGGCCGGCCTGCGGGCCGCCGAGCAGCTTGTCGCCACTGCAGGTCACGACCGCGGCACCGTCGCGCAGGGAGGTGGTGGCGTCCGGCTCGTCGGGCAGCAGCGGCCACGGGCGCAGCAGCCCGCTGCCGATGTCGTGCACGACGGGCGGGCCGAGCCGCGCGAGCTCGTTGACCGACACCGAGCTCGTGAACCCCTCCACCGTGAAGTTGCTCGGGTGCACCTTGAGCACCGCGCCGGTGTCCGGCCCGACCGCGTCGACGTAGTCGCGCAGGTGGGTGCGGTTGGTCGTGCCGACCTCGCGCAGCCGGGCGCCGCACGACGCGATCAGGTCGGGCAGCCGGAAGCCGTCGCCGATCTCGACCATCTCGCCGCGGCTCACCACCACCTCGCCGCCGGCGGCGAGCGCCGTCGTGGCGAGCACGAGCGCGGCGGCGCCGTTGTTGACGACGAGGGCGTCCTCGGCGTCGGGCACGAGCTCGAGCAGCGCGTCGACCGGCCCGGCCCCACGCCGGCCCCGCCGACCGGTCGCGAGGTCGAGCTCGACGTCGACGGCGCCGGCGGCCGTGGTGAGCGCCTCGATGGCTGCGGCGCTCAGCGGTGCCCGGCCGAGGTTGGTGTGCAGCACGACCCCTGTCGCGTTGAGCACCGGCGTCAGCGTCGTGGAGCGCGGTGGGAGGGCGGCGAGCACGGCGTCGACCAGGTCTTCCGGGGCCAGCTCCGCGGCTCGGACGCGGTCCTGCGCGGCACCCACGGCGCGGCGCACGGCATCCGGCCCCGCCGACTGCGACGCGGCCTGGACCCGTGGGTCGGCGAGCACGGTGTCGGTGCGCGGCACCGACCGGCGCGGGTCGGGCGCCTCGTCGTCGGCCACCGGGTCTCCTCACGTCTGGCGGAGGCGGATGGGAATCGAACCCACCAAGCCGAGCTGCTCGACTTCACCGGTGTTGAAGACCGGGAGGGCCACCAGGCGCCTGTACGCCTCCGCTGGTGAGGGTATCCGAGGTGCTGGAAGGGTGGTGCCCATGACGGTGCGGATGACGCAGTACGCGGCGGGCGGCGGGTGCGCGTGCAAGGTGCCGATCGGCGAGCTCGAGCGGCTGCTCGAGGGGGTCGACCTGCCGGGCGGCCCGGACCTGCTGGTCGGGGCCGGCGGCGACGACGCCGCGGTCGTGCGGCTCGACGCCGGCCGCGCGGTGATCAGCACCGCCGACTTCTTCACCCCGGTGGTCGACGACCCGTTCGACTGGGGCCGCATCGTCGCCGCCAACGCGATGTCCGACGTGTGGGCGATGGGCGGCGAGTGCGTGCTCGCGATCAACCTGGTCGGCTGGCCGCGGTCGGTGCTCGACCTCGACCTGCTCGCCGAGGTGCTCCGCGGTGGTGCGGCCGTCGCGCGCGAGGCAGGCTGCCCGGTCGCCGGCGGCCACACGATCGACTCACCGGAGCCGCTGTACGGGATGGCCGTGACCGGCATCGGCGACCCGAACCGGTTGTTGCGCAAGGATGCCGCGCGCGCCGGCCTCCCGCTGACGCTCACCAAGCCGCTCGGGGTCGGCGTGCTCAACTCGCGGCACAAGGCCACCGGAGAGGCGTTCCCGCACGCGGTCGCGACGATGGTGGCCCTCAACGCCGAGGCGTCCCGGGCGGCGCTCGCAGCGGGGGCGCGGGCTGCCACCGACGTCACCGGCTTCGGGCTGCTCGGGCACCTCGCGACGATGCTGCGGTCGTCCGGGGTCGGGGCGCGCCTCGACGTCGCGGCGGTGCCGCTGCTCGACGGGGCTCGGGATGCCGTGTGCGACGGTTTCGTCAGCGGCGGCACCCGGCGCAACCTGGAGTGGGTGCAGCCGTTCCTCGACGTCGGGGCCGGGGTGTCGCAGGACGACCTGCTGCTGCTCGCCGACGCGCAGACCAGCGGGGGGCTGCTCGTGGTGGGCGAGGTGCCCGGTGGCGTCGTCATCGGCGAGACGGTCGCCGGGCCGGCACTGGTCACCCTGTCCTGAGCCCGGCCGGGAGGGGCGCGGTCCGGCAGAATCCGGGGATGAGCGCAGACGAGGCGGGCAAGGCGGTCGAGGCGGGCGACGAGGTCGAGGTCAGCGCCCTGGCGATCAACGTCACGGTGCCGCAGTCGCGCCGCTGGACCGACAGCCGGCGCGGTGAGGAGTTCGTGCTCAGCACGCTGAACGTGCGGATGCTGCCCGACGGCCACCTCGCCGTGAAGGCCTACGGGCGACCGGTCGCCGGGGGGCGGGGCGCGTACGTGTCGTTCCCGGTGCCCGACGACCCCGAGCTGGCCGCACTCGTGGCGGCGGCCGCCGACCGCGCCGGTGAGCTCTGGGCGGCGCACCGCGGCCTGCGCTGACGTCGGCCGGGCGCGGGTCGAAGTGCGTCAGACGAGGTGTCGGCGGTCCCCGTCGAACAGCTCGGTCACCGACTCCTCGACCCGGCGCAGCCGCTCCTCGTAGGCACTGACCACCTGCATCCGGGCCCGGATCCGGGCGTGCTCGGTGCGCACCTCGTCGAGCAGGGTGCGCCCGGCGGCGAGCTGGTCGTCGTCGGGCCGCGTCGCCGTGACACCCGAGGCGGAGTCGGCGAGCACCTGCTCGAGGTCGGCCAGGCGCACCTCGAGCGCCCCGACGTGCGAGTCGCGGCGCTCGCCCTCGCGCAGGTCGAGGGAGGTCGCCCGGTTCAGGTCCTTGACGCGCGCCTCGAGCGCCTTCATCCGCTGGTCCTGGCGGGCGATGCGCTGTTTCTGCTCGTCGAGCCGGGTGCGCAGCGTCGAGAGCGTCGCCGCGTGCTTGTTCACCCGGGCCCGCAGGCCCTTGGTGCCGACGATCGTCGCGCGGGCGTCGGCGATCCGCCGTCGCACGCTGGAGCCGCCGGTGGTGCTGGGCGCGGTCATCTGGTCCTCCTCAGGACAGGTGGCGAAGGGAGCCGTCGGCCATCCACGACCGCAGCAGTGCGGCCTCGAGGTCGAGGCGGTGCCGCCGGTTGACCCTGGTCTGGCCACCGGAGTGGTGGAACCACGACGTCTGCTGCTCGTCGTCGAGGAAGGAGAAGCCGGTGCCCACGAGGTCGGCCCCGGGGAACATCTCGTGAGCGAGGAACAGCGCGGTGGTGCCCGCGGTGGGGATGACCGAGCCGGGTTCCGCGGTGGGGTCCAGGGCGTGCACGGTGCGCGCCTTGACCACGGCGTTGGGCAGCGGCATCGCGCCGAGGTCGGCCGGCCAGAAGTCGTAGTGCAGCAGCAGGCCGATCTCGTCGCCCGGGTGGTACTCCACGAAGCCGGCCTGGGGGATGAGGTACGCGCGGTCCCGGTGCCCGCGCAGCGTCCACGGGGTGCACTTCGTGGCCCGGGAGAGGATCACGGCGTGGCAGGCGGTGCCGACCGTGGGCGCCTCACCCGGAGCGTCGAGCACGAACGAGTTCTGGCGGATGACGAGGTCCGCGGCATCGATCGTGGCGGCCCGCACGGCATCCGGGGTGAGCGGTGCGTTGCCGACCACGGCGATGCGCTCGACGGGCTGCCGGACGGCGTACGCAGCCAGGAGGTCGCGGATCTGTTCCCACTGCGTGTCACGCGTCGTCGCGAGGTCTGCCCGGAGCACGAGGCACATCGTGCCACGCAGGCGGTCTCAGCCGCTGGACCCCGTGGGATCGGTGAGCCACGGCAGGACGACCCGCCCGCGCGCCACCGCCGCCTCGAGGTCCTCGAACTCCTCGAGGTAGTCGATGGCGTAGGCCCGCCACTCGGGGATCTCGACCATCCCGTGCCGGCCCTCGTCGAACCACGAGTCCTCCAGGCGCCGCACGAACGCCGAGGTCCAGACGTAGAACGTGCCGTTGATCCGCAGGTAGCGGGCGGTGTCCTGGCGACGGGTGACCCCGGCCCCCTCCGGGAAGTAGCGCTCGAGCAGGCCGGGCTCAGCCGCCGACGGGCGCACCCCGACCCAGACCGGGTTGAACGACGGCTGCGACACCGAGATGACCCCGTCTAGGTCGGGGGAGGCGAGCAGCTGCTCGACGGCGGCGTCGACCTCGGCCGGCACCCGCGCGGGGCTCGTGGGGTCGAGCAGCACGAGCGCGTCGTAGGGCCGGCCCTCCTCCTCCTCGACGGCGGCGAGGGCGTGCCGCAGCACCGGGGCCATCGGGGTGGTGTCGGTGGCCAGCTCGGCCGGGCGCAGCCAGGGCACGTCGCCCCCGTGCTCGCGCGCGACCCGCGCGACCTGCGGGTCGTCGGTCGACACGATGCAGCGGGTGACCGTGCGCATCGCGGCCGCGGCGCCCAGCGAGTGCGCGACGAGCGGCAGGCCGGCGAGGGGGCGCAGGTTCTTGCCGGGCAGGCCCTTGGAGCCGCCACGCGCGGGGACGACCGCGAGGACCCGGGGACTGCTCATCGAACGGGGCCTCCACGGTTCGGGCGGGGTACCGCCACCGGTACGGTGTCAGCATGTCAGATGGGCGCCGGCCGGACGTCTCGTCGTGGGCCCTCGTCGGTGCTGGTGGGCATGCCCGCGTGCTCCACGACGTCCTCGTCCGCAGCGGCGCCACGGTCGTCGCGGTGAGCGGCGACTCCCGCGGCCCGGCCTGGGGCGTCCCGGTGCTCGACGACGACGAGCTCGCGAACCTCGTGGCCCGCACCGGTGGCGTCGTCGCCCTCGGGGTCGGTGACGAGACACGTCGCACCCGGCTCCTGGAGTGGGCCCTCGCGCGCGGCCTGCCGCTGCCCCCGCTGGTCGCCTCGACCGCCACCGTGGCCGGCTCGGCCACCCTCGGTGCCGGCACCGTCGTGCTCGAGCACGCCCACGTCGGCCCGTCGGCCCGGCTCGGTCGTGGCGTCGTCGTCAACACCGCCGCCGTCGTCGAGCACGACGTGGTGGTCGGCGACGGCAGCCACGTCGCACCCGCCGCGGTGCTGCTGGGGGCCGCCGAGGTCGGCGCGGGCACCCTGGTGGGGTCCGGGGCGAGGGTGCTGCCCGGCATCCGGGTCGGCGACCGGGCCGTCATCGGCGCGGGGGCCGTCGTCGTCGCGGACGTGCCCGACGACGCCGTCGTCACGGGTGTCCCCGCACGCCCGGCCGGGGCACGCTGATGAGCGGGCGCACGGTGCGGATCGGCACCCTGGAGCTGCCCCGCGAGGGCGAGGTCGTCGTCATCGCCGAGGCGGGGGTCAACCACGACGGCGACCCCGAGCTGGCGCACCGGCTCGTCGACGTCGCGGCGGACGCCGGGGCGGATGCCGTGAAGTTCCAGACCTTCGACCCCGACCGGTTGGTCTCCGCCGCGGCCGACGCGACGCCCTACCAGCGGGCCCGCGGGTCCGCGGCCGACCAGCACTCGCTCCTCACCGCGCTGACCCTGCCCTCGTCCGTCTGGGCGGAGCTGCGCGACCACGCGACCGAGCGGGGCACGCAGTTCCTCAGCACGCCGTTCGACCTCGGCAGCGCCGAGCTGCTCGTGGGGCTCGGCGTTCCTGCGCTCAAGGTGTCGTCGGGCGAGCTCACCAACACCCTGTTCCTGCGCGAGCTGGCCGGCTTCGGGGTGCCGCTGCTCGTCTCCACCGGGATGGGGTCGGCCGACGAGGTCGCGGCGGCTGTCGAGGCGTGCGCGCCGGCACCGGGCACCGTGCTCTTCCACTGCGTCTCGGCCTACCCCGCGCCGCTCGACCAGTGCAACCTGCGGGCCATCCCGGCGATGGCGCAGGCCCACGGCCTCCCGGTCGGTTGGTCCGACCACACCACCGGGCTGACCAGCGCCCTCGGGGCCGTCGCGCTGGGTGCCTCGGTGCTCGAGAAGCACGTCACCACCGACCGCACGCGGCCCGGCCCCGACCACGCAGCCTCCCTCGAGCCGGAGGCCCTCGCGGCCTACGTCACCGAGTGCCGGGCCCTGGCCCGCGCCCTGGGAGACGGCACCAAGCGGCGGGTCCCGGCCGAGGAGGAGAACGCGCACCTCGTGCGCCGCAGCTGGCACGCGGCGCGCCACCTCGCCGCGGGAGCGGTGCTCACCGCCGACGACCTCGTGCTGCTGCGGCCCGAGGGCGGCGCGGCGCCTTCGCAGGTGCTCGTCGGGCGCACCGTGCGCACCGCCGTCGCGGCCGGGTCGCCGGTGCGTGCCGACGACCTCGAGCGGGCGTCGTGACCGAGCCCTCGCCCACCTCATCCACCTCCGGCACTGTCGGCACCGTGCCGGTGGCGGTCTTCGTGGGCACCCGGGCCGACCTCGGACCGCTCGGGCCGGTGCTCTCCGCGCTCGCCGACGCGCCCGACCTCGATCTCACCGTGCTGACCGGAGTGGCGTGGACCGCCGAGTCCCTCACGGCGGCGCTGCCGGCGGCCGACCGGCCCTGGCGGGTCGTCGCGCTCGCCGAGCCGGTGCCCGGGGCGATCGACGCGGCCGCCGTCGTGCGGCACGGCCCCGCGCTGTCCGCGGGCACCGGTGCCTACCTCCTCGACGCCCGCCCCGACGTCCTCGTCGTGCTCGGCGACCGCTGGGAGCTGCTCCACGTCGTGCCGCAGGCTGTGCTCGCCGGCACCCGGGTGGTCCACCTGCACGGTGGCGAGGTCACCGAGGGCGCGGTCGACGAACGGGTGCGCCACGCGGTCACCAAGCTCGCCGACCAGCACTGCGTGGCGTCGCAGGATGCCGCGGACCGCGTCCGCCGCCTCGGCGAGCCGGGCGACCGGGTGCACGTCACCGGCGCCCCCGGGCTCGACCGGCTCGTCGGCCTGGCCCGCCCGACGCCGCAGGCGCTCGCCGCGGCCGTCGGCCGCGAGGTGGTGCGGCCCCTGGCGCTGTTCACCTACCACCCGCCCACGGCGGTCGAGGGGGCCGACCCGGGTGCCTGGGCGGCCGGGGCGCTGCGCGCGACGGTGGACCGCTGCGGCACGGTCGTCGCCACCCACCCGGGCATGGATGCCGGGCGCGACGCGGTGCTCGCGGCGCTCGCCGACGCGGCCGACGACCCGCGCGTCGTGGTCGTGGAGAACCTCGGCCCGGCCTACCCCGTCGTCCTCGCCGGCGCCGACGTGGTGGTCGGCAACTCGTCGTCCGGCGTCATCGAGGCGGCGAGCCTCGGCATCCCCGTCGTCGACGTGGGCGACCGTCAGCGGGGCCGGCTCCACGGCGACAACGTCGTCCACGCCGACGAGGGCGAGGCAGCCGTGGGTGCGGCCCTCGACGTCGCCTTGTCGCCGGCCCACCGGGCCCGGGCCGCCGAGGTCACCAACCCCTACGGCGACGGCCACGCCGCGGCCCGCGTGGCCGACGTCGTGCGAGCCGCCCCGGCCGCACCGCGTGCCAAACCCTTCGTCGACGCCCCGGAGCCACGATGACCTCCCTCGACCTGGCGCAGGCCTGCGCCCTCGACACCTCCTCGCTGAGGGAGGTCATGCAGGTCATCGACCGGCACGCCTCCTCGATGAGCGTGCTCGTCGACGGCGAGGGCCGGGTGGTCGGCGTCGTCACCGACGGCGACCTGCGGCGGGCCCTGCTCGGCGGGGCGAGCATCGACGACCCCGCCCTGCCGCACGCGACCTCGAACCCCCACGTGGTGCGCGAGGGCTCGCCGCGGGCCCTCGTGCTCGACCTGATGCGGGCGCTGCGGATCTCGGCGGTGCCCGAGGTCGACGCCGAGTCGCGGATCGTCCGGCTGCACACGCTGTCCGACGTCGTCGGCACCGAGCGGCTGCCCAACGTCGCCCTCGTCATGGCCGGCGGCCCGGGCACCCGGCTCGGCCACCTCACCAGGGCCACGCCGAAGCCGTTGATGACCGTCGGCGGCCGGGCGATCCTGGACTGGATCGTCCTCGGCCTGGTGGGCGACGGCATCCGCGACGTCTATGTCAGCGTCAACCACCTCGCCGACCGCATCGAGGAGCACCTCGGCGACGGCTCGCGGCTCGGCTGCACCGTGCACTACCTGCGCGAGGAGCCCGACCAGCCGCTCGGCACGGCCGGGTCGCTGCGCCTGCTGCTCGACGAGCAGCCCGACCTCACCGAGCCGGTCGTGGTGATGAACGGCGACCTGATGGTCGACTACGACGCCCGTGCCCTGCTCGACTACCACGCGGCCCAGGGCGCGGCGGTGACGATGGGCGTGCGCTCCTACCAGCACCAGGTGCCGTTCGGGGTCGTCGAGCGCGGCCCCGACGGCCACGTCTGCGCCATCGCCGAGAAGCCGACGCTCGCGCTGGAGATCAACGCGGCCGTCTACGCGGTTCAGCCGGACGTCGTCGGGCTGCTGCCCGCCGGAGCGCCGAGCACGATGCCGTGGCTGGTCGAGCAGTGCCTCGCCCGCGACCTCACCGTCGCCGCGTGGGCCATCAGCGAGGACTGGATCGACGTGGGCACCCCGATCGACCTGGCCCGGGCGAAGGGACAGCTGTGAGCACGCACGAGCAGGGCACTGCCGGTGGCGAGGAGACCGCGGGTGGTGAGGTCTCCCTCGCGGGACGAACGGTCCTCGTGACCGGGTCCGACGGGTTCATCGGCAGCCACGTCGTCGAGCGGGTGCTCGCCGCGGGTGCGCGGGTGCGCGCGTTCTGCCTCTACACCAGCAACGGCGGCCTCGGCTGGCTCGACGAGTCGCCGGAGTTCACCCGAGCCCTCGCCGACGGTCGCGCCGAGGTGGTGCTCGGCGACATCCGCGACCCCGAGCACGTCATGGCCAGCGCCGAGGGCGTCGACGTCGTGCTGCACCTCGCGGCGCTCATCGCGATCCCGTTCTCCTACGTCGCCCCCCGCTCCTACGTCGAGACCAACGTGATCGGTACGCTCAACGTGCTCGAGGGGGTGCGCCGCCACGGCACCGCCCGGATGGTCAACACCTCGACCTCGGAGGTCTACGGCACCCCCGAGCACGTCCCGATCACCGAGGCGCACCCGCTGCGCGGCCAGTCGCCGTACTCCGCGTCGAAGATCGGCGCCGACAAGATGTGCGAGTCGTATGCCCTGTCGTTCGGCACGCCGGTGACCACCCTGCGGCCGTTCAACACGTTCGGGCCGCGCCAGTCGGCGCGCGCCGTCATCCCGACCGTGCTGTCGCAGCTGCTCGCCGGGGCCGACGAGCTGCGCCTGGGCGACGTCACGCCGAAGCGCGACTTCACCTTCGTCACCGACACCGCCGACGGGTTCGTGCGGGCGGCGGTGGCCGACCTCGAGCCGGGCACGACCATCCAGCTCGGCACCGGCCGCACCGTCTCGATCGGTGAGGTCGTCGAGCTGTGCCGCAGCGTCACCGGCTCGAGCGCGCGCATCATCACCGACGAGCAGCGCATCAGGCCGGAGGGGTCCGAAGTGCAGGTGCTGCTCTCCGACCCGGCCAGGGCGGCGGCCGAGCTCGGTTGGCGGCCCACCGTGTCGCTCGAGGACGGCCTGGCCGCGACGGCGCAGTGGCTGCGCCCTCGGGTCGACCCCACGACGGCCGGGCGGTACCACCGATGACCACCCCCGCCGACCCGATCCGCGCCACGGTCCCTGCCGGCCCGGCGGGCGAGGCGCACGCGCCCGGCGCGCGGGGCCCCGCCGGCACCATCCCCCTCGCCGTGCCCAACATCGGTGCGCTGGAACGTGACTACGTGCTGCGGGCGGTCGAGTCGGGCTTCGTGTCGTCGGTCGGCCCGTTCGTCGCCGAGTTCGAGGACGCCTTCGCCCGTCGCGTCGGTGCCCGGTACGCGGTGGCCTGCTCGTCGGGCACCGCCGCGCTGCACGTCGCCTTCCTCGTCCTCGGGGTGGAGGCGGGCGACGAGGTGCTGTGCTCCGACTTCACCTTCGTCGGCTCGGTGAACCCGATCGCCTACACCGGCGCCCGGCCGGTGCTCGTCGACTCCGAGCGCTCGACGTGGAACCTCGACCCGTCCCTCGTCGCCGCCGAGCTCGACCGGCGCGCGGCGGCGGGGGAGCCCCAGCCGGCGGCGGTCGAGGTCGTGCACGTGCTCGGCCAGCCGGCCGACCTCGCGCCGATCCTCGACGCGTGCGCCCGGCACGGCGTGCCCGTCGTCGAGGACGCCGCCGAGTCGCTCGGTGCCGGGTGGTCCGCGGGGGTGATGGCCGGTCGCCAGACCGGGGCCGTGGGCCGCGTCGGTGCCTACTCGTTCAACGGCAACAAGATCGCGACGACGGGCGGCGGCGGCATGCTCGTCACCGACGACCCCGACCTCGCCGCCCGGGCGCGCCACCTCACCACCCAGGCGAAGGTGCCGGACGTCGGCTACCTGCACGACGCGGTCGGGTACAACTACCGGCTCACCAACGTCGCCGCGGCCCTGGGCCTGGCCCAGCTCGAGCGGCTCGACGAGTTCGTCGACCGCAAGCGCGCCATCGCCGCCCGCTACGACGAGGCGATCACCGGCACCGGTCTGATCGCCCCGCCGCGGGTCGAGGGCCTCGACGCGACCTACTGGCTCTACTCGGTGCTCGTACCCGCCGACGACCCGCGGGGGCGCGACGGCCTCCTCGAGCACCTGGCCGCCGCCGGCGTCGGGGCGCGGGCCCTGTGGCGGCCGCTGCACCACCAGCCGCCGTATGCCGGGGCCCCGGTGCTGGGCGGGGACGACGTGTCGGGCGATCTCTTCCGCCGGGGGGTGTCACTGCCCTGCGCCACCGAGCTGACCGAGGCCGACCAGGAACGGGTGGTGGCGGCGGTCCGGTCGTTCTTCGACTGAGCGCCACTCGTCCACTGGCGCCGGGTCCGTGCCGGCCCTGCCGGGTCCCGGGCGCCCGTGGGTCGGTGCCCGCCGCACGGCACCGGGTCCGCAGAGGTCCGGATGCTTCACCTGGTGGGCCACCTGAAACCCAGCACGGATGGGCCGCCCGGTGGGACACGCGTGGACCATCCAGATGGTTGCTTCGCGTGGTGGGTCGAGGGCGGAGCATCCAGATGGTTGCTTCACGTGGTGGGCCAGGGGCGGTCCATCCAGATGGTTGCTTCGTGTGGGGGGTCGAGGGCGGAGCATCCATATGGTTGCTTCACGTGGAGAGCCGGGCGCAGGAGTGATCGCTCATCTGAGGGTGGCGGTGGCTCGCCAGGTGAAGCATCGGGACGTCCCGGGACGACCTACCCGCAGGCCGCTCGGGGGGAGATGCCATCGGGTCGCCGCGGCGCGGGCGCGGGCCGCCGACACCGGCACGGGGTGGGCAACACCTGGAACGGCGAGCACTCGCGCTCGCGGCCCGCCGCGACCAGTGACAGCGCAGGGGGCGTCCCCGGGCGCCCCGCGGTGCCACCGGCCATACCCCTCAGTAACATGAGCGGCATGAGTGGCAACCCCGATTTCGACACCTACCGGCTCTCGGAGGACCACGAGGCGATCCGTGAGGCGGTGCGCGCGGTCTCCGAGGACAAGATCGCGCCGTACGCGGCAGCGGTCGACGAGGAGGCCCGCTACCCGCAGGAGGCGCACGACGCGCTCGTCGCGAGCGACTTCTTCGCCCCCCACGTGCCCGAGGAGTACGGCGGGGTCGGGGCCGACGCCCTCGCCACCTGCATCGTCATCGAGGAGGTCGCCCGGGTCTGCGCGAGCAGCTCGCTCATCCCCGCGGTCAACAAGCTCGGGTCCATGCCGCTGATCATCGCCGCCGACGACGACCTCAAGCGGCGGTACCTCACCCCGCTCGCTGCCGGCGAGTCGACCTTCTCCTACGGGCTCTCCGAGCGCGAGGCCGGCTCCGACACCGCGGCGATGAAGTGCCGCGCGGTGCGTGACGGCGACGACTGGGTGCTTACCGGCCAGAAGTCCTGGATCACCAATGCCGGTGTCTCGCAGTACTACACGGTGCTCGCCGTGACCGACCCCGACGGGCAGCGCGGCAACAACATCACGGCGTTCGTCGTCGAGAAGAGCGACGAGGGGTTCACCTTCGGCGCCAAGGAGCGCAAGCTCGGCATCAAGGGCAGCCCCACCCGCGAGCTGATCTTCGACCGCACCCGCATCCCCGGCGACCGCGTCGTCGGCGAGGTCGGCGCCGGCCTGAAGATCGCCCTCGCGACCCTCGACCACACCCGGGTGACCATCGGGGCCCAGGCGGTCGGCATCGCCCAGGGCGCGCTCGACCAGGCGCTGGCCTACGTCAAGGAGCGCCGCCAGTTCGGCAAGGCGGTCGCCGACTTCCAGGGCGTGCAGTTCATGCTCGCCGACATGGCCATGGAGCTCGAGGCCGCACGACAGATGGTCTACGTCGCCGCGGCCAAGTCCGAGCGCGGCGACGCCGACCTGCCGTTCTTCGGAGCCGCGGCGAAGTGCTACGCCTCCGACGTCGCCATGCGCGTCACCACGGATGCCGTGCAGCTGCTCGGCGGGGCCGGCTACACCCGCGACTTCCCGCTCGAGCGGATGATGCGCGACGCGAAGATCACCCAGATCTACGAGGGCACCAACCAGGTGCAGCGCATCGTCATGGCCCGCCAGCTGCTCAAGGGCTGACCAGGCGAGGCCCAGGCCCCTGAGTCCGGGCTCAGGAGCAGATGTCGGTGTCGGCGTTGCGGGTCGCGATCGACTCCGTGGGCTCGGGCTGCGACGAGATGCTCGGCGAGGGCAGCGGGGCGCTGCCGAGCCGGTTCGGCACCTCGCCGACGTCGGGGGCGCCACGGCCCAGGGTCACCTTCACCCGCGCGCCCAGGCCTGTGGTCTTCTCGACGACCGCCCCGGGGAACGCCGCGGCGACGGTGCGGGCGTCCTCGAAGTGCTCGCCGGAGTACTCGACGACGACCGGCGTGGTCGTGGTGGCCGCGCTGGCGGTGGTGATCCCGCTGAACCCCTGCACCTCGAGGGCCGCGGCGGCCTGGCGGGCCAGCCCGGACACGCCGGTGGCGTTGGCCACGGTGACCTTGATGTCGGCGGGGGAGACGGTGAGCGGCGGGCTGGTCGGCGACGGGGTGGCGCTGGGCTTCTTCGGCTTGGCGCCGACCGCGCGGTCGGCGCGCAGGGCCGACCAGATCTGGTCCGCGGACGCCTTCCACTGCACCCGGTTCGGGTCGGGCACATAGGGCTCGTTCGGCACCGTGACGAACTGGATCTTGTCCAGGCCGATGCCCTTGACGCTGCCCGCGAGGTCACGCATGGTGCCCACCCCGAACTCCGGGTCGGTCGTGAGCGACTTCGTGGCGGCATCGAGGAACGAGTAGAGCTTGGTGGGCTCGAACAGCAGCTGGGTCGAGGTGGCCCTCTGGATCACCGAGGAGAGGAAGGCCTGCTGACGGTTGATCCGCTGCAGGTCCGACCCGTCGCCGATCGACTTGCGCACCCGCACGTACTGCAGCGCCTGGCGCCCGTCGAGGGTGTGCTTGCCGGCGGTGAGCTGCAGGTGGGTGTGCGCGTCGTCGATCGCCACGGGGGTG
>DASSQL010000263.1:0-2895 GCA_035702525.1 Ornithinibacter sp.
CGGCCAGACCCGCCCGGTCAACGTCTACCGGATGGTCTCGCGCGACACCATCGAGGAGAAGGTCGTGGCGCTGCAGGAGCGCAAGCGCGACCTGTTCGCCCGGGTCGTCGACGAGGGCGCCGCGATGTCCTCGGCCCTCACCGCCGACGACCTGCGCGAGCTGCTCGACACCTGAGGCCCGGGCCGGTGGGTCAATGGGTCGGGTGCACGACCATCTCGCGCACGGCGGCCTGCAGGTCGACCGCGCCGTGCGCCTCCGCGGCCGCGCGCATCCGCTGGTAGCCGGCACCGGCATCCAGGATGTCCGTGATGCCGGCGAGCTCGCGGGTGCAGCCCAGGGTGCGCGCGGTCGGCGCGAGCCGCTCGAGCAGCTCGTTGATGTCGTCCACGACGTGCACCTCGGCGTTGTCGGTGTCGCGGATGATGATGGCGTCGAGGCCGTATCGCGCTGCGCGCCACTTGTTCTCCTGCACGTGCCACGGCGGTAGCGGCGGCGGAAGCACCCCTTCGTCGAGCTGGTGCTCGAGGTCGAGCACGAGGCAGTGGATGAGCGCGGCCACGGCCACGACGTCCTCCGGCCGCGAGAAGCCGTCGCAGGCCCGCACCTCGATGGTGCCGAGCAGCGGCGAGGGCCGGATGTCCCAGCGCAGCTCGCTCGCGTCGGTGATGACCCCCGTGGCGAACACGTCGTCGAGGTAGGTGCGGTACTGCGACCACGTCTCGAACTGGAACGGCAGCCCGGCCGTCGGCAGCTGCTGGAAGAGCATGGTGCGGTTGCTCGCGTAGCCCGTGTCGGTGCCCGCGGTGTACGGCGACGACGCCGACAGCGCGGTGAGGTGCGGGTGGTAGGTGAGCAGCGCGTTGATGAGCGGCCACACCTTCGCCGCGGACCGGATGCCGACGTGCACGTGCACGCCGAAGATCACCATCTGCCGGCCCCACCACTGGGTGCGGTCGATCAGCGTCGCGTACCGGTGGCCGTCGCTGACCTCCTGGTCCTCCCAGCGCGCGAACGGGTGCGACCCGCCCCCGTAGAGCAGCACGTCGAGCTCGGTGGCCGCGGCGTGCACCCGGCGCAGCCCGTCGTCGAGGTCGGAGGCCGCCTGCTCGGCGTTCTCGCACACACCCGTGACGATCTCGACCGTGTTGCGGAGCAGCTCCTGGGTGACCGTGAACCTCGACTTGGTCGGCCGGGCGTGGCTGGCGACGTCGGTGGCGTTGGCCAGCCCGAGCAGCTCGTCGGCGCGAGAGACCAGGTCGAGGGTGACCGGGTCGAGCAGGCCCACCTCCCACTCCACGCCCAGGGTGCGCCCGGCCGAGGGGGTGAACGTGACGTCGGCACCGCGTGCGCGTGGCTGGCTCATGGCCCCTCGGGTGGCTGGTCGGGTCGCTGCTCGGACGACCCCGTCCGGGCGGTCGGCACGAGATCTGGTGCTGGGAGCCTAACGGCGGCCGACCGGCTCAGCCGGGGTGGGTCATCGCCTCGGGGTCGACCCAGCGGTCGTAGTCGTCTGCGCTGACGGCACCCGACGCGAGCGCCGCCTCCCGCAGGGTCGACCCGTCACGGTGGGCCTGCTTGGCGATCGCGGCGGCCGTGTCGTAGCCCACGTGCGGCGCCAGCGCGGTGACCAGCATCAGGTCGGCGTCGAGGTTCGCGGCGATCCGCTCGCGGTCGGCCGTGAGCCCCACGACGCAGTGCTCGGTGAACGAGCGGCTCGCGTCGGCCAGCAGCCGGATCGACTCGAGCACCGCGTGCGCCATCACCGGCGTGAACACGTTGAGCTGGAAGTTGCCCTGCGTGCCGGCGAAGCCCACCGTCGCGTCGTTGCCGAACACGCGCGTGACCACCATCGTCATCGCCTCGGACTGGGTCGGGTTCACCTTGCCCGGCATGATCGACGAGCCCGGCTCGTTCTCCGGGATGCGCAGCTCGCCGATGCCGGTTCGCGGCCCCGACGCCAGCCAGCGCACGTCGTTCGCCATCTTCATGAGCGCACCGGCCAGGGTGCGCAGCGACGACGAGACCGCCACGAGCGCGTCGTGCGAGGCGAGCTGCACGAACAGGTTCTGCGCCTGCTGGAACGACTCCCCCGTCTCGATCGAGAGGTGTGAGGCCACGAGTGGGCCGAACCCGGCCGGTGCGTTGAGCCCGGTGCCGACCGCGGTGCCCCCGATGGCCAGCGCCCGAGCCCGGTCTCCGGCGTACCGGACGTCGTTCTGCGCCTCGCGGATCTGGGCCGCCCAGGCCCCGATCTCCTGGCCGAGGGTCACCGGTGTCGCGTCCTGCAGGTGGGTGCGCCCCACCTTGACGACGTCGCCGAGCTCCGCGGCCTTGGCCTCCAGCGCCGCGACCAGCCCGTCGACGGCCGGGTGCAGCCGTTCGGCGAGCTCGAGGACCACGGCCACGTGCACCGCGGTGGGAAAGGTGTCGTTGCTCGACTGGCTCTTGTTGACGTCGTCGTTGGGGTGCACCGGTGACTTCGAGCCGAGCTCGCCGCCGAGGACCTCGATCGCGCGGTTGGCGATCACCTCGTTGGCGTTCATGTTGCTCTGGGTGCCCGACCCGGTCTGGAAGACGACCAGCGGGAAGTGCTCGTCGAGCTCACCGCGCGCCACCTCGTCGGCGGCCTGCACGATCGCCCGCGAGACCTCGACGTCGAGCAGACCGAGGTCGGCGTTCGCCAGCGCCGCGCTCTTCTTCAGCAGCCCGAGACCGCGGATCACCGCCCGGCCCCACACGAAGGTGTCGCGGCCGATGTCGAAGTGCTCGAGGCTGCGCTGGGTCTGGGCGCCCCAGTACCGGTCGGCGGGCACCTCGACGGCGCCCATGGTGTCGCGTTCGGTGCGGGTCGTCGCCATCACCACACCGTATGCCGCTGCGCGTGGGTCGGCCGG
>DASSQL010000264.1:0-5863 GCA_035702525.1 Ornithinibacter sp.
TTCGCGGCCCTGGACAAGGCCACCATGGACAAGGCGATGGGCGACCCCAAGGGCCTGCTCACCACCGTGCTGACGAACCACGTCGTCGAGGGTCGCCTCACGCCGGACATGCTCGCCGGTGAGCACAAGACCCTCGCCGGCACGACCATCACGGTCGAGGGCTCGGGCGAGGACTTCACCATCGGCAAGGCGAAGGTCATCTGCGGCAACGTGCAGACCGCCAACGCCACGGTCTACATCGTCGACAACGTCCTGCTCCCCACGAGCTGACCGACAGTCCATGATGGGTGACATGCCAGCCGCCTCCTCGGGTGCCTCCGCGCCCGGGGAGGCGACTGCCTCCACCGCCACCGGCGCCGACCTCGCAGATCTCCTGCGCAGGTCGGCCCGGGGCGACGAGGCCGCCTTCGCAGCGTTGTACGACGCCACCTCGCGCCGGCTCTACGGCCTGGTGCTGCGCATCGTGCGCGACCCCGCGATGTCGGAGGAGGTCACCCAGGAGGTGTACCTCGACGTCTGGCGGTACAGCGCCCGGTTCGACGCTCAGCGCGGCAGCGCCATCTCGTGGCTGATGACCATCGCGCACCGCACGGCGGTCGACCGGGTTCGGGCCAGCGAGGCCTCCCGCCGCCGCGACGACGCCCACGCGGCCACCCACCAGGACATCGAGTTCGACACCACCGCCGAGAGCGCGCAGGCCTCGCTCGAGGCCCAGCGCGTCCGACGCGCCCTCACCACCCTGACCGACGCCCAGCGCAGCGCGGTCGAGCTCGCCTACCTCGGGGGGTACACCCACACCGAGGTCGCGCGACTGCTCGACCTGCCGCTCGGCACCGCGAAGACCCGCATCCGCGACGGCCTGATCCGTCTGCGCGACACGTTGGGAGTCCCGGCATGAGCCCCGATCTGCACCACCTCTCCGGTGCGTACGCGGTCGACGCGCTCGACGACGCCGAGCGCACGTCCTTCGAGCAGCACCTCGCCGTCTGCCCCGACTGCCGCGCCGAGGTCGCCGAGCTCTCGGCCACCGCGCACTCGCTCGCCTCCCTCGCCGAGGCCACCCCGCCGCCATCGTTGCGCGCCTCGGTGCTCGGCAGCATCGGCCAGGTCCGTCCGCTGCCGCCGCTGACCGAGGATGCCGGTGCACCCGCACCCGCCGTCCCCGCCCCGACCGCTCCCTCCGCGGAGCCGGCGGGTACCGGGTCCGACGACGTCGAGGCGGATGCCGGGGGTTCGGTCGTGCCGATCCGTCGCCGTCCGCGCACCGCCTGGTTCGCCGCTGCCGCGGCCGCCGCCGTCATCGCCGTCGGCGGGCTCGCGTGGAGCCCGTGGTCGGACGACACGAGCAGCCAGTCACCGATGGCCCAGGTGGCAGCCGCCGCCGACGCCCAGCGAGTGACCAGCAGCAAGGGCTCGCTCACCGCCCAGGTCGCCTACAGCAAGCAGCTCGGCAAGGCGGCGATCGACGTCACCGGCCTGCCGCCGGCACCGGAGGGCAAGACCTACCAGCTCTGGTACGTCGGCCCCGACCAGGTGGCGCGCTCGGCCGGGCTGCTCACCGCCGACGCCGACGGGAACGGGTCGATGCTGTTGCAGGGCGACGCGAACGCCGCCGCGGCCGTCGGGATGACCCTGGAACCCGCGGGCGGCTCGACCCAGCCGACGACCGACCCACTGGTGGTGCTCGCCCTGGCCTGACCGAGCACCCCGTCAGGAGCGCAGGACCGTCGCCGCGACGGCCTCGAGCACGGCCTCGTCGCCCGCGTACGGGCTGTCCGGCCGGGGCCAGTGGGTGACGACGTCGGTGAAGCCGAGCCCGGCTGCACGCCCGGCCATCTCGGCGTAGAGGTCGACCGACTCGAGGGCGTAGCGCGGTGAGGCGTCGAGCAGCAGGTAGCGGTCGAGCGGCCCGCGGTCGAGCCGGGCGCACTCGTCGTCGAACCGGTTCACGAGGCCGGCCACGTGGTCGAACCACTCGTCGACGGTGTCGCCCTTGCCGCCGTACGTCGCCCACGCGTCGCCGAGCCGGGCGGCCAGCGCCACCGAGCGCGGGCCGTTGCCGGCGACGACGAGCGGCACCCGGTCGCGCACCGGCTCCGGGAGGGTGCGCGCGTCACGGGTGGCGTAGTACTCACCCTCGTGGTCGACGTGGTCGTCGCGCAGCAGTCGGTCGAGCAGGCCGGTGAACTCGTGGAACCGGTCGACCCGCTGCTTGAGCGGCCGGTCGTCGCCGAGGATGCGGCTGTCGAGGTCGCCCCCGGCGCCGATGCCGAGCAGGAAGCGGCCGCCGCTGGCGTCGTCGAGCGTGATGGCGTCACGGGCCAGGACGTAGGGGTGGCGGAAGTTGGGCGACGCCACGAACACCCCGAGCCCGATGGTCGAGGTGACCGTCGAGGCCAGTGCGAGCGTCGGCGCGAAGGCGAAGACCGGCGAGTCGGGCAGGCCGCCCCAGACGAGGTGGTCGTAGGTCCAGGCGTGGTCGAACCCCAGCTGCTCCGCGGCCGACCACCGCGGGCTCGCCTCGCGCCAGCGCAGCTCGGGCACGACGACGATGCCGTGCCGGATGCCGTGCGCCCGCCCCGCAGCGGCGGGACCGGCCGCCGGGCTCACCGGGCCACCCCGGCGGTGCGGGGTTCGGTCAGGGGGAGCAGGGCGTCGAGGTCGGCTCGTGTTCCGCTCACTCGCAGTCGCCCGCCGGCCAGGGCCTCGGCCCAGCGCTGCTCGCCGGTGGCGAGCCGCAGCCAGGTCTCGGCGTCGGACTCGACGACGTTGGGCGGGGTGCCGCGGGTGTGCCGGGGCCCCTCGAGGCACTGCACCGCACCGAACGGCGGCACCCGCACCTCGACGCTGCGGCCCGGGGCGCGGGCGCCGAGCTCCTCGAGCGTGTAGCGCACGGCGGTGCCCCGGGTGGCGCGGTCGACGCCCTCGGGATCGGCGCGCCAGGCGGCGAGCGCCGCGCGCCCGGCATCCGGGTCGGTGCGTCTGCGGGGCGGCATATCGGCATCGTAGGCGGGCGCGCCGACGATGACGCCCCGGGCAACGGCCCGCCCACCGGCATCCGACGACGTGCGCCCGGCCCTGACCGCGCCGCGTAGCCTGCCGGGATGGGTGCGGCCGAGTTCGAGCGTGAGGGGTCGCTGGTGACCGTCGTGCTCGACGGCCAGCCGCAGTCGGCAGTCGACCTCGACGACCCGGAGCGGCTCGACTTCGAGTACGTGCAGCACCTGGCCCTGTGCGTCGAGACCCTCGCGCCCGACGGGATGCTGCGGGTGACCCACGTGGGCGGGGCCGGGCTCACCCTGGCGCGCTGGGTGCACCACCGACGACCGCGGTCACCCCAGGTGGTGCTGGAGCCCGACGCCGCGCTCACCGAGGCGGTCCGTCGCGAGCTGCCGCTGCCGCGCGGGCACCGGATCAGGGTGCGACCGGTCGACGGGCTCACCGGGGTGGCCGCGCTGCGCGACGCGAGCGCCGACGTGGTGGTCGTCGACGCGTACGCCGCGGGGCGGGTGCCGCCGGAGCTCTCGACCGTCGAGTGGTTCGCCGAGGTCGGGCGCGTGCTGGTGCCCGGAGGCCTGGTCGTCGCCAACGTGGCGGACGAACCGGGGATGCGGTACGCGGCCAGGGTCGCCGCCGGGGCGCGGGTGGCGCTCGGGCACGTCGCGTTCGTGGGCTTGCACGAGGTGCTCAAGGGGAAGCGGTTCGGCAACCTGGTCCTGGTCGGCTCGACCGGCCCCCTGGACCTGTGGACGCTGCGCCGGGCCACGGCGTCCGCCGCGCTGCCGACCGGGGTGCTGTCGTGGGACGAGGTGGAGCGGCGCCGGCCCGGCGCGCGGCCGTTCAGCGCGGCCGAGGGCGACACGGCAGCCTCGCCGGTGCCGCCCGAGCGGGGTGCCTGGCGGCGTCGTTGACGCGCGCCGCGTCGGTGCCGGCGCGGCCACGGTGTGATCGACGAGACGGTGCCGGGCGGTTCGCTCGCGAGGACGATTGAGTCATGGCCAGCACGCCCTCGACACCCCCCGCCGCCCGCCAGGACCACCGGCACGAGGCGACCCGCCCCGGTGTCGCCGACCGGCTGGTCGGGCTCGCGCCCGGCATCGCCGTCGCGTCGATCTGGGTTCCGACGCTGCTGCTGTCGGTGTTCGCCCCCGACATGGTGACCGGCTCGCAGCAGGAGCACCTGCCGCTCGGCGGCCTGATCGCCTGGCTGTGGGCCGCGGCCGCCACGGGCTACGTGCTGATGGCGACCCACGCCCGCGAGGCTTCGGACCAGCCGTCGCGGTGGCTCGGGTTCGAGCTGTCCGTGCTCACCATCTGGTCGGTCGTGGCGCTGGCCGGGATCTTCGCGCCCGGGCTGGTGACCGGGACCGATCCGACGCGGATCCCCCTGGCCGCCCTCGTCGCGCCGATCGCCGGACTGGTCGCCACCGGCTTCGTGGCGCTGCACGTCACCACCTCGCACCGCTAGGGCGGCGGCAGGAGAGAGTGGGCCGGCCATCCGCGGCCGGCTCACCCGCGGCCACGGGTGAGCGGCGCGTCCGGGACCCGCCCGACGCGGGCGAAGGGGTCGGGTCAGGCGACGTCTGCCGCGCGGGCCGCGACTGCGGCACCGAACCGCGAACCCTGTCTGCGCTTCAGCCGACCCAGACCCGGGCGTTGCGGAACATCCGCAGCCAGGGGCTCTCGCCCTCGACCGGGCCGGGCGTCCACGACATCTGGACGTTGCGCGCGACCCGCTCGGGGTGCGGCATCATCGCCGTGAACCGGCCGTCGGGTGTGGTGACCGCGGTCAGCCCGTCGGGAGAACCGTTGGGGTTGAACGGGTATGACGTCGCCGGCGCCCCGTGGTGGTCGACGAACCGGGCCACCCGGGCGACCGCACCCGAGTCGCCCCGGGCCGAGAAGTCGGCAAATCCCTCGCCGTGTGCCACGGCGATCGGGACGCGGCTGCCCGCCATCCCGGCGGTGAGGATCGAGGGCGACTCGAGCACCTCGACCAGCGTCAGCCGGGCCTCGTACTGCTCGGACCGGTTGCGGGTGAACCGCGGCCACGCCTCGGCACCGGGGATGAGGTCGGCGAGCGCGGCGAACATCTGGCACCCGTTGCAGATGCCGAGCCCGAAGGTGTCGTCGCGGTGGAAGAAGTCGTGGAAGCCCTCGGTGAGCCGCTCGTTGAAGAGCACCGAACGCGCCCAGCCCTCGCCGGCCCCGAGGGTGTCGCCGTACGAGAAGCCGCCGCACGCGACGAGCCCGACCACGTCGGAGAGGTCGAAGCGCCCGGTCTGCAGGTCGGTCATGTGCACGTCGTACGTGTCGAAACCTGCTGCGTCGAAGGCGAACGCGGTCTCGACGTGGCTGTTGACACCCTGCTCGCGCAGGATCGCGACCTTCGGCCGGACCCCCAGCGACAGGTAGGGCGCCGCCACGTCGTCGGTCGGGTCGAACGAGGGCGCCACGACCAGCCCGGGGTCGTCGTCGGCTCCGAACGCGTCGTGCTCCTCCTGCGCGCAGGCCGGGTTGTCGCGCAGCGCGGCGATGCGCCACGAGACCTCGTCCCACGCCTTGGCAAGGTCGCGCACCGGCTCGTCGAGCACGCGCTCGCCCGCGACCGACACGTGCACCACCCGATCGGGTGCCGTGCGGCCCACCACGCTCACCAGCTCGGCCAGGCCGTGGGCGGCGAAGACCTCCTCGACCGCCGCGAGGTGCTCGGCCGGCACGCCGAGCACCGCGCCGAGCTCCTCGGCGAACAGCGCGGCGACCGACGGCACGTCGAGCTCGACGCCCACCGCGCCGGCGAACGCCATCTCGCAGACCGTGGCCCACAGCCCACCGTCGGAACGGTCGTGGTACGCCACCTCGA
>DASSQL010000265.1:0-2343 GCA_035702525.1 Ornithinibacter sp.
CTCCCGTTCAACGATCTCGGACAGGTGTCCGCCTGGTGGCACCCGTGTGTCGTGGACCCACTGTCCGCGCGCCGGGACGGGCTGTCAAGGCCTGAGTGGTGACCGTCCGACGACGCTCCCGGGTGCTTGACAGGGCGCGGCGAGGGCGCCGAGACTCGGAGCCACGCACAGCCGCGGACACGTGTCCGTGGATTCCGATGAGCGAGGAGGTGGTTCGCGTGGCACCGCCCTCGGGGCCGCTGTCCGGCCTGCTCGTCGCCGACTTCTCCCGCATCCTCGCCGGCCCCTACGCCACCATGCTGCTCGCCGACCTCGGCGCCGAGGTGGTCAAGGTCGAGTCGCCCGCGGGCGACGACACCCGTACCTGGAGCCCGCCCCTGCGCGACGGCATCTCGACCTACTACCTCGGCGTCAACCGCAACAAGCGCTCGGTGGCCCTCGACCTCAAGGACGCCACCGACCTCGCCGCGGCGCGCGAGCTGGCCGACCGGGCCGACGTGCTCGTCGAGAACTTCAAGCCCGGTGGCCTGGCCCGCTTCGGCCTGGACTACACCAGCGTCTGCGCCACCAACCCGCGGGTCGTCTACGCCTCGATCAGCGGCTTCGGCAGCGGTCCGGGCGGGCGCGACCTGCCGGGCTACGACCTCATGGTCCAGGCCATCTCCGGGCTGATGAGCCTCACCGGCAGCCCGGACGGTCCGCCCTACCGCGCCGGCATCTCGGTCTTCGACGTGATGGCCGGGCTGCACGCCACGATCGGCGTGCTCGCCGCCCTCAACGCCCGCCACGACACCGGCCGCGGCCAGCACGTCGAGGTCAACCTGCTGTCGTCCGCCCTGTCCGGGCTGGTCAACCAGGCCAGCGCGTTCGTCGCGGGCGGAGTCGTCCCCACCCGGATGGGCAACAGCCACCCGAGCCTGTTCCCCTACGAACCGCTGCCCTGCTCCGACGGCGACCTGATCATCACGGCCGGCAACAACGGCCAGTTCCGCCGGCTGGTCGAGGTGCTCGAGGTGCCCGAGCTGGCCGACGACCCCCGGTTCCGCGGCAACGAGGACCGCACCGCGAACCGCGACCTGCTGCGCCCGCTGCTCGTCGAGCGGCTCGCCACCCGCACCACGATGGAGTGGTTCGAGGTGATCACCGCCGCGGGAGTGCCGTGCGGCCCGATCAACACCATCGACGGGGGGGTCGCGTTCGCCGAGTCGGTCGGCCTCGACCCGGTGGTGACGGTGGGTGAGGGTGACGCCGCGGTGCCCTCGGTGCGCCACCCCATCCGGCTGTCCGAGACCCCGGCCGACTACCGGCTGCCGCCGCCCGCCCTCGACGAGCACGGCGACGAGATCCGGCGCTGGCTCGCCGAGCCGACCACCCGCACGACGGAGCGTGACGCATGACGACCTACCCCACGTCCTTGGGCACCTCGAGCGCCGACGAGATCCGGCTGCTCGGCCAGGACCTCACCGCCGACCTCATGGGCAAGGTCGGCTTCGGCGAGCTCGCCTTCTGGCTCGTCGCGATGCGACGCCCCACCCCCTCCGAGACCAGGGTGTTCGAGGCCGTGCTCGTGGCGCTGGCCGACCACGGGTTCACCCCCACCGCCATCGCGGCGCGGCTCACCTACCTCTCCGCCCCCGACTCCCTCCAGGGCGCCCTGGCCGCCGGGCTGCTCGGCGGCGGGTCGCGCTTCCTCGGCGTCACCGAGGACTGCGGGGCCTTCCTCGACGCCGTGGTCGTCGACCTCGGCGACGACCTCCCGACGACCGACGAGCAGTGGGATGCCGTCGCGCTCGCCGCCGTGCGCCGCACCAAGGAGGCGGGCCGCTACGTGCCCGGCCTCGGCCACCCGGTGCACAAGGACGGCGACCCGCGCACGCCGGTGCTCATCGGCATCGCCGAGGAGGAGGGCCTGCGCGGCCCGCACCTGCGGCTGTTCGAGGCCGTCGGCCGGGTGCACGAGCAGGTGCTCGGCCGGCACCTGCCGCTCAACGGCGCCGGAGTGTGCGGCGCCGCTCTGGCCGACCTCGGCCTGCCGGTCGAGATGCTGCGCGGGTTCGCCCTGCTCGCCCGGGCGGCCGGCCTGCTCGGCCAGCTCGCCGAGGAGCGCCGCCGGCCGATCGGCATGGACGTCTACCTCGCCGTCGACCGCAACGCCGAGTACGTCGACCCGCAGTCCTGACCGGAAGGAGACCCCGACATGGCGCAGGTCGTCGCCGTCATCGCCTCGACGCACCACCCGTTCTACTACCGCGCGAGCACCGCGGTCGGAGACGAGCGCCCGCCGTTCGCGGACGAGTGGGTGGCCAAGATCGAGCGCTTCCGCGAGACGCTCACCCGGGCCCG
>DASSQL010000266.1:0-4062 GCA_035702525.1 Ornithinibacter sp.
GCCGGGTCGGTCGTCATCCGGTCGTCGTCGACGAACCCGACGAACACCGGGCACAGCTCGTGCTCGACCAGGCCGTTCATGACCGCGCGGTAGCGGAAGTCGGGCAGCACCAGCCGCAGGTCGCCCACCTCGACCCCCAGCTCGCTGCGGGCGCGCCGGCGCACCGCCTCGGCGAGGTCCTCGCCCGGCCGCGGGTGGCCGCAGACGGTGTTGGTGACGACCCCGGGGAAGCTCGGCTTGCTGGCCGCCCGCGTCGTGACGAGCAGCCGCCCGGCGGGGTCGACGACGTAGCAGGAGAACGCGAGGTGCAGGGGGGTGTCGTCGTGGTGCACGACCGACTTGGGGGCCCGGCCGACCGGCGACCCGGCCTCGTCGAGCAGCACGACGTCGTCGTCGGACACCCAGGCGCCCTGGTGCGGGTCGCGCGCGGCGCGGTCGGCGTGCACCAGCCGCATCGGCTCGCGGGAGACCACCATGCGGGCGGCCAGGGCCGCCTTGCGCGACGTGGGGACCCGGGCCCGGTCGTCGAACACGTCGTAGTCGGCGGCCTCGATGCGCTCGAGGATGCGGGCGTAGAGCACCCGGGCCGTGGCCACGCACCGTCGTGAGGCGCCGGGCAGGGCGGGGAGGCCGTCGTCGGCCTCGCGGTAGAGCCGTCGGTTGCGCTCGATCTCGAAGGCCATCAGGGCGCGCCACTCGGGTGTGACCACCCGGGCGTGCGGGTCGGCCCCGAAGCGCCGCAGGTCCTCCTGGGGCAGGTAGACCCGCCCGCGGTCGAGGTCCTCGCCGACGTCGCGCAGGAAGTTGGTGAGCTGGAAGGCGAGCCCGAGCGCGCGGGCCGGCGCCACGGCATCCGTGCCCGGCCGCAGCACCGGCAGCATCATCTCGCCGATGACGGCGGCGCTGCCGTCCATGTAGCCGAGCAGGTCGCCCCACGTCTCGTAGGTGCGACGGGTGAGGTCGCTGCGCATGGCGCCGAAGAAGCGCGTGAAGCACTCGTCGTCGATGCCGACCTCGCGCACCGAGGTCGCGATGGCCGCCATCACCGGGTCGGGCGCGGTGCCCGTGGCCAGCGCCACCCAGAACGACTGCTCGAAGGCGTCGAGGGCCAGTGCCGTCTCGGGGCCGGGGTTCGGGCCGGCGAGGTCGACGATGTCGTCGGCGAGGCGGGCCAGGGTGTAGACGGCGTAGACGTGCCGGCGGCTCTCGGCGGGCAGCAGCCGGGCGCCCCAGTAGTAGGTGGTGCCGTGCTCGCGGGTGATCTGCCCACAGCGGGCGTAGCCCGAGGCGAGCACCTCGGGCGACGTCACCGGGGTGGCTGCGCTCACCGGACCACCGTACGCGGTACCGGCCGGGCGGCCCCGGCGTACTCCTGCACGCGCTGCGCCGCGAGCTTGCCGCTGACCAGCACCATGGGGATGCCGACGCCGGGCTGGGTGCCCGACCCGGCGAAGACCAGGCCCGGCACCCGGCGGTCGACGTTCGACGGCCGGAACGGCCCGGACTGCGAGAAGGTGTGGGCGAGGGCGAACGGGGTGCCGAGGTGCATGCCCTGGGCCTGCCAGTCGTCGGGGGTGACGAGCAGCTCCTCGCGGATGTCGGTGGGGTAGCCGCCGGCCTCGAGGAACCGGTACAGCCGCTCGCGCATCGGCCCGGCCTCACGACGCCAGTCGAGCCCGGCACCGGTGTGCGGCACCGGTTCCAGTACGTACATGGTGGTGGCACCGGCGGGCGCGGCGGTGGGGTCGGTGACCGACGGCACCGTGACGAGGCGCGACGGGTCGGGCATGAGCACGCCCCGGTCGATGATCGCCTCGAACGCGCCGTCCCAGTCGTCGCCGAAGTGGATGTTGTGGTGGCGCAGGTGCGGCGCGGGCGGGCCTGCGGCGCCCACGTGCCACACGACGGCAGAGGGGGAGAAGTCGCCGGTGCGCACGGCCCGTGGCGCGGCCACCCCGGGCAGCAGCCGGTCGTAGGCGACCGGCAGGTCGAGGGTGCAGACCACCGCATCGGCGGCGATGCGATCGCCGTCGCTGGTGGCGACGCCGACGACGGCGCCGTCGGAGCGGCGCAGCACCTCGCTGACCTCGACACCCAGGTGAACGGGAACACCGGCGTCGGTGAGTGCCTGCGCCATGCCCCGCGGCACCTCGTGCATGCCGCCCTCGGGGTAGAAGACGCCGCGCACGGTGTCCATGTAGGTGATGACGGCCAGCACGGCGCGCGCCTTGGCGGGCGCGATGCCGGCGTAGAGCGCCTGGAAGCTGAAGATGCGGGTGAGCCGGTCGTCGGTGAAGAAGCGGTCGACGGCGGCGCCGAGCCCACCGAGGCCGCCCAGCCGCAGCAGCCGGGCCGCGGTGGCCGGCGAGCGCACGAGGTCGAGCGGGGAGGAGTAGTTGCGGTCGACGAAGGTGGCGAACTCGGTCTCGTAGAGCTGCTCGAGCCAGACGAGGAACCGGTCGAAGCCCGCAGCGTCGGCGTCGCCGACCTTGGTGCGGATCTCGTCGCGCAGGTCGCCCATGTCGGCCCGGATGTGCAGCTCGCTGCCGTCGGGGTAGACGGCCCGGTAGGCGGGGTCGAGGCGGCGCATGGGCACCAGCGCCTCGGGGTCGCCGCCGATCGCCCGGATCGGGTGGTGCAGCAGCTCGGGCATGGTCATGACGACCGGGCCGGTGTCGATGCGGAAGTCGCCCAGGCGCAGCTCGCCGGCGCGACCGCCGACGATGGCCTCGCGCTCGAGCACCGTGACGTCGTGGCCCGCGGCGGTGAGGTGGCAGGCAGCGGCCAGGCCGGAGAGCCCGGCCCCGATGACGACGACCCTCACGCGGACCGCCAGGCGACGGCGTCGGCGAGGTCACGCAGGGCGGCGTCGGCCTCTGGGTCGACGTCGAGGTCGTCGAGGGCGTGGTGGGCGCGACGCACGAGGTCGGCGACGGCGGCCTCGGCGCGCTCGCGCACCCCGGCCTCGACCATCGCGCGCTGGAGGGCGTCGACCCCGGCGTCGTCGAGGGTGCCGGCGTCGCAGGCCGCGAGCAGCGGGCGGGCGTGGTCGGGCAGCAGCTGGCCGGCCCAGGTGAGCAGTGCGGTGGGCTTGCCCGAGCGCAGGTCGTCGCCCGCGGGCTTTCCGGTGCGGGCGGGGTCGCCCCAGACGCCGAGCACGTCGTCGCGCACGGCGAACGCGTCGCCGACGAGGTCGCCCCAGGTGACCAGCCGTCGCACCTGCTGGGGGTCGGCGCCCCCGACGAGCGCGCCGAGCTGCAGCGGGCGGGTGATCGTGTAGCGACCGCTCTTGAAGCGGGCGATGCGCAGCGACGTCGGCAGGTCGCGACGCCGTCCCGCGGTGTGGGTGACGTCGAGCAGCTGCCCCTCGACGAGCTCGACCGTCATCAGCCGCCAGGCGGCGCGCACCTCGGCCGCGGTGCCGGCGACGAGCATGGTGGCCTCGCTGAGCGCGAGGTCGGACACGAGGGTGGCGACGCTGTCGCCGAACAGGGCGGGGTCACCCAGGCCGCCCTCGTCGTGGTGCCGCCCGGCGGCGACGACGTGCAGGGTGGGCAGCCCGCGGCGCGAGGCCGAGCGGTCCATGACGTCGTCCTGGATCAGGGCGAACAGGTGCAGCAGCTCGAGGGCCGCCCCGACCCGCACGAGCTGGTGGTGGCTGTCGCCGCGGCCACCGGCGACCGCCCACCCCCAGTGGGCCAGGACGGGCCGAAGGCGCTTGCCGTGGTTGCGCGCCCGGTCGGCGAGCTCGCCGACCAGGTCGACGCCCAGCGGCCCGGGGTCGTGACCCGGCAGGTCGCGCAGCGGGTCGGCGGTGCTGCCGTCGCCGGTGCCCTCGGCGGCGCGGCGCAGGGCGTCGGACAGCTCGGCGAAGGTGGTCTCGAGCAGCGCGTCGACCTCACCCAGCGTGCCGTCGACCGACCGGGCGCGGCGCCGGGCGTCGAGGTCCATGGTGGTCACCTCGGCACTCATCGACTCAACCGCCTCGTCCCTCGTCCCTCGGGCTTCGATTCAACCAGACCCACCGACACCTGCGGTGCTGGGCCCGAGCCTAGACACCCG
>DASSQL010000267.1:0-9104 GCA_035702525.1 Ornithinibacter sp.
ATCGGCCAGCTCGTCGCCGAGCGGCTCAAGGGCTTCGGCGTCGAGATCCTCGCCTACGACCCCTACGTGTCGGTGCAGCGCGCCGGCCTGCTCGGGGCCCGCCTGGTCACCCTCGACGAGCTGCTCGCCGAGAGCGACTTCATCACCATCCACCTGCCCAAGACCCCCGAGACGATCGGCCTGATCGGCAAGGAGGCGCTCACCAAGGTCAAGCCGACCGTGCGCGTCATCAACGCCGCCCGCGGCGGGGTGCTCGACGAGGAGGCCCTCGCCGACGCCATCGCCGAGGGACGCGTCGCCGGCGCAGGCATCGACGTCTTCGCCACCGAGCCGTGCACCGACAGCCCGCTGTTCGCCCACGAGTCGGTCGTCGTCACCCCCCACCTGGGCGCCTCGACCGAGGAGGCCCAGGAGAAGGCCGGTGTCGCCGTCGCGAAGTCGGTGCGCCTGGCGCTCGGCGGTGACCTCGTGCCGGATGCCGTGAACGTCTCCGGTGGCGCCGTCGCCGAGGAGGTCCGCCCCGGCATCGACCTCGTCGAGAAGCTCGGCCGCGTGTTCACCGCCTTCGCCGGCTCGGTGCCGGTGCAGCTCGACGTCGAGGTGCGCGGCGAGATCACCACGCACGACGTGTCGGTCTGGGAGCTCGCCGCCCTCAAGGGCCTGTTCACCGACGTCACCGAGGACCCCGTCACCTACGTCAACGCCCCGCTGCTCGCCAAGGAGCGCGGCTGCGAGTCGCGCCTGGTGACCGACGAGGTCTCCGAGGACTTCCGCAACGTCACCACGCTGCACGGCACCCTGGCCGACGGCACCACGGTGTCGGTCTCGGGCACCCTGACCGGCCCGAAGATGGTGCAGAAGCTGATCGGCATCAACGGCTACGACCTCGAGATCCCGATCAGCACGCACATGGCCTTCTTCGCCTACGAGGACCGGCCCGGTGTCATCGGGGCGGTCGGCAAGCTGCTCGGCGAGGCCGACGTCAACATCGCCGGCATGCAGGTCTCGCGGGACGACGACGCGGCCAAGGCCCTGATCGCCCTCACCGTCGACCAGGCCATCCCGCTCGACGTCGTGGCCGCCATCGAGAAGGAGATCGGCGCCGAGACGGTTCGGGTCGTCGACCTCGTCTGAACCGCTTCCGCCGCACCTTCGTTCGCGCCGCCCACCCCTTCGGTGGGCGGCGCGTCGGCATGATGGGGTGATGTCCGAACTCGACGCCGACTACTTCTCCGCCTGGTACGCCGACATGGGGGAGGTGCCGGACAAGGACCGGCTGTGGACCCGGCTGCTGGGCCTGCCCCCGCACGTGCTCTCGACCAGCGTGGTGACCGGGCGCGCCCTCGACGAGATTGCCGGGCTGCTCGCGCTCGGGCCGGACGACGTGCTGCTCGACCTCGCCTGCGGCCGCGCCGGCTACGGCCTCGAGCTCGTCGCCCGGTCCGGTGCACGGCTCGTGGGGCTCGACTTCGCGCCGGCGGCCATCGAGCAGGCCCGCGCCAACGCGGAGCGCCTCGGGCTCGCCGACCGGGCCGACCTGCGCGTCGGTGACATGACCGCGACGGGGCTCGACCCGGCATCCGTCACCGCCGTGCTCTGCGTGGATGCCGCGCAGTTCCCGCCCGACTTCCGTGCGACCTTCGTCGAGGCGCACCGGGTGCTCGCCCCCGGCGGGCCGGCCGTGTTCACCGGGTGGGAGTCGCGTGACCCGCAGGACCCGGCGGTGCCCGAGCGGATCGCCCGGGTCGACCTGGCGGCCGGGCTCACGGCGGCCGGCTTCGTCGACGTGCGCTCCCGGTCCCGCGAGGACTGGCTGGCCGACGAGCGCGACGCCTGGCGGGCCGTGGTGGCGCTGCCGCCGTCCGACGACCCCGCCCTGCAGTCGCTGCAGGCCGAGGGGCGTCGGGTGGTCGAGCGCGGGGACCCGTTCCGCCGGGTGCTGGCGACCGCCCGGCGAGCCGCCTGACCGGCGCCGCGGAATCCGGGGGCGGATGCCGGGTCGGGCGCCGGAATCCGCGATCGCGGCAACGATGTGGCGCACGTCTCGTCAGTGCGGCGTCCGGATGGTGAGAGGGGACTGACGGGTACTAGGACGTCCACGTACCGTCGAACCATGAAGCGGCTCGAGGTACTCATCCTCATTCCGAGCCGCGGCGAGGTCCGGTAGTCAGCACCCTCGCCGCGGAGACCCCGCGACGTCGCTGACCGGTTCGCCGAGGAACTCCTCGGCTCGAGCCACCCGAACCCGCACGATCGACCGGCCCCCGTGGCCGCGGAAGGCAGACGCACCATGAACGAGAACAGCACCCTCGACGAGGCCACCCTCGCCCGCCAGGCCCTGCAGGAGTCGATGGACCTGCGCGACCAGGGCCACAGCGACGACTGACGCAGGGCCACTCACCGGTCCGACGCTCTGCGTGGGCCGACCGAGGTCGTCACCGACCTGCAGGTCAGCCGCGCACCCCGGCCGTCCCACCCATCCAGGGGTTGGGACGGCCGTCCGCATCCCGATACCGACTCCCTAGGCTGCACACATGACCGAGACCGCATCGCCGTCCCTGGACATCGCCGTCATCGGGGGAGACGGCATCGGGCCCGAGGTCGTCGCCGAGGGCCTGAAGGTGCTCGAGGCGGTCGTCGGCGCGGCGGGCGCGAAGGTCACCACCACGGCGTACGACCTCGGCGCCACGCGCTGGCACGCCACCGGCGAGACGCTGCCGGAGTCGGTGCTCGACGAGCTCAAGCAGCACGACGCCATCCTGCTCGGCGCCATCGGTGACCCCACGGTGCCCAGCGGTGTGCTCGAGCGCGGGGTGCTGCTGCCGCTGCGCTTCGCCATGGAGCACTACGTGAACCTGCGCCCCGCCAAGCTCTACCCCGGCGTGCTGAGCCCGCTGGCCGTCGAGCGGGTGGCCCCGAACGGCATCGACTTCGTCGTGGTCCGTGAGGGCACCGAGGGGCCGTACGTCGGCAACGGCGGCTCGCTGCGCACCGGGACCCCCCACGAGATCGCCACCGAGGTCAGCGTCAACACCCGCTTCGGCGTCGAGCGGGTCGTCCGTGACGCCTTCGCCCGCGCGCAGGCCCGCCCGCGACGCCACCTCACCCTGGTGCACAAGCACAACGTGCTCACCCACGCCGGCCACCTGTGGCGCCGCACGGTCGAGGAGGTCGCGACCGAGTTCCCCGACGTCGAGACCGCCTACCAGCACGTCGACGCCGCCACGATCTTCCTCACCACCGACCCGGGTCGCTTCGACGTCATCGTCACCGACAACCTGTTCGGCGACATCATCACCGACATCGCCGCCGCGGTCGCGGGTGGCATCGGCCTCGCGGCCAGCGGCAACATCAACCCCGAGGGCCGCTACCCGAGCATGTTCGAGCCGGTGCACGGCTCGGCGCCGGACATCGCCGGCCAGGCCAAGGCCGACCCCACCGCGACGATCCTGTCGGTCGGGATGCTGCTGGCCCACCTCGGCCGCACGGGCGAGGCCGAGCGGGTCGAGGCGGCGGTGGCCGCAGACCTCGCCGAGCGGGGCAGCGCGCCGCGCCCGACGAGCGCCGTCGGTGACGCCATCGCCGCCCGTCTCTGAGGGATCCCTGCAACACCCCGCGGTGTCGCCTCACTGCCTCAGGTCGGTGATCGGGCGGCGCGGGTCCGGCACGACCACCACCCCGTCCGGAAGGCCCTCGACGACGAAGCCGTCCGCGGTCACCTCGAGGCTCACCCGAGCGCCGCCCAACGCGACGTTGTCCAGCCGCAGCGGCAGGTAGACAGCCGGGATGATGGGTGCCAGGTGCACTTCACCGTGCGGCACCGACGGCGCGAACCGCAGGAGTGTCCGCAGCAGGTGAAGGGGGGCCGCCGCCGCCCAGGCCTGCGGGGCGCAGGAGGTCGGGAACGGGACGGGCCGGTCGAACTCGGACCTCTGGAACCCGCAGAACAGCTCGGGCAGCCGCCCGCCGAACGCCTCGGCCGCATCCAGGATGCCCTCGGCGACCCGCTGCGCCTCGGCCACGAAGCCGTAGCGCACCAGCCCGGCCGCGATGATCGCGTTGTCGTGCGGCCAGACCGAACCGTTGTGGTAGCTCAGCGGGTTGTACGAACCCATCGACTCCCCGAGGGTGCGCACGCCCCAGCCGGAGAAGAGGTCGGGGCCGAGGAGGTGCGCGGCGACGGCCTCCGCCTTGTCCTCGTCGATGATGCCGGTCCACAGGCAGTGGCCCATGTTGGAGGCGAGTGCGTCGATCGGGCGCTTGTCACGGTCCAGGCCCACGGCGAACCAGCCACGGTCGGGCAGCCAGAACCGCTCGTTGAAGGCGGCTCGCAGGTCGGCGGCCAGCGACGCCCAGCGCGCGGACAGCGCCTCGTCGCCGGCCTCTCGGGCGAAGTGCGCTCGGGCCAGGTACGCGGAGTACGTGTACCCCTGGACCTCGCACAGCGCGATCGGGGCGTCGGCCAGTCGGCCGTCGGCGAAGTTCACCCCGTCGAAGGAGTCCTTCCACCCCTGGTTGCGCAGACCGCGATCCGTCGCTCGGTGGTACTCGACGAAGCCGTCGCCGTCGCGGTCCCCGAAGGTCGTGATCCACTCCAGGGCCAGGTCGGCGGCCGGGAGCAGGGCGCTGACGTCGGCGGGGGCCAGGCCCCAGCGTCGCAGCTCGCCCAGGAGCATGACGAACAGGGGTGTCGAGTCGGCGCTCCCGTAGTAGACCTGTGCGCCACCGCGCACGGGCTCCGAGTCCGAACCGAAACGCACCTCGTGGAGGATGCGACCCGGCTCCTCCTCCGAGATGGGGTTGACACTCTTCCCCTGCCGCTCGGCGAGGGCCTGGAGGGTGCCGAGCGCCAGACGCGTGTCGATGGGCAGGGTCATCCAGGACGCGAGGATCGAGTCGCGACCGAAGAGCGCCATGAACCACGGGGCACCCGCGGCGACCGTCACCCGGTCCGGGTTCTCCGCATCGTCGATGCGCAGGGCGCCGAGGTCCTCGACGCTGCGCGCGAGGGTCCGGGTGAGCCCGGGGTGGGTCGTGTGGACGACGGGTGACCCGGCCCTCCAGGCGCTGGCGCGTCGCGAGGCGAGGGCGTAGCGGCCTGCGTCGTCGTGCGTCGCGAGCGTGAGGGAGTGACCGTCGACCGTGGACTCGACGAGGACCGTGCACGACCACTCGCCGCGTGGTGGCACGACTGCGTGCCACACGATGTAGCCCGGCTTCACGTGGACCCGGTCGCCCTGCGGGGCCACCAGGATGCTGCGGCTGTGGCCGCGGTGGTCCTGGCGGATCTCCATGATGTCGGGGTGTGCGTTGGCCGAGATGCCACGGTGGCCGCGGACGCGCCCCTCCTTGACCTCGAACAGGTCGGCGAAGTCGGCGCCGACCTGGAGCTCCAGGGTCATCCCGGCAGCCTCGCGGCCGAGGTTGCGCACCCTGACGGTCTCGCGCATTCCGTCCCCCACGACGCGCTCGCGCAGCACCAGCATGGTGCTCTCCGCGTGGCCCGGGCGTGGTCGGGCGCGGGTCACGAAGGTCGCTCGGAACGGGTCGGGGACCGACACCGTCAACGGCTCGAGTGGGGCGCCGTCGACCTCCAGCACCCACTCGGACACGACTCGCGTGTCGCGGACGAACAGCCCCGCCGGCGCACCCTCGTCGATGTTTCCCGTCGCCGAGCTGATGCAGAAGGAGGACCCCTCGACGAGCGTGGTCAGGGCCGGCCCCCCGGCGGTGGACACCGGGGCGCCGGAGAACCCCCAGACCTCGCTCACGGTGCACCGGTGCGGCGCACGGGTCGCCGCCGGGGGCCGCGCAGCGGGGACCCCGCCGCGGGGGGCCGACCTCGGGCGGACCGGGCCGCGATGACCTTGCGGTAGAGCCTTTCGTACCGGCTCACCATCAGGCTCGCCGAGAACTCGGCCTCCACGTGCGCACGGCACGCCGTGCGGTCCAACCCACCCACCTTGCCGAGGGCGGCGACCGCCTCGTCGACCCCGTCGCACAGGAAGCCCGTCGTGCCGTCCTCGACGATCTCGGGCGCGGCGCCGTTGGGGTAGGAGATGACCGGGGTGCCGCACACCATGGCCTCGACCATGACGAGCCCGAACGGCTCCGCCCAGGTGATCGGGTTGAGGAGGGCCACCGCACCCCCGAGCTGGCGGTTGCGCTCATCCGGGGTGATCTCCCCGAGGAACTCGACGTCACGCCCCAGGCGGGGCCGCACGAACCGCTCGAAGTACTCTCGCTCGGCGGGCTCGCGCATCTTGGCCGCCAGGCGCAGCGGCATCCCCGACCGCCGGGCGATCTCGAGCGCCGCCACGGCGCCCTTCTCCGGCGCCAGCCGCCCGAGGAACATCGCGTAGCCGCCCGAACCGTCCCCTACGGGGAACCGGTCCGGGTCGAGACCGTGGTGGATCACGGTCGCGAAGGGCACCGAGGGTGCCGAGGCCCGTTGGTGGCGGGAGATGGCGACGAACGACGCCCACCGCGCCAGGTCGGCGTACAGCGGCGTGTTGACCGCGTTCAGGGCTCCGTGGCAGGTGACGACCACCGGGCAGGGGTGGTCGGTCGCCGTCGCCCACATCGGCCCGATCGTGGTGTTGTCGTGGATGACCTCGCAGTCGACCAGGTCGTCGTAGGCAGCCCGCACCTGGACCGCCTCGTGCAGGGCCAGACCCATCGGCTCGGGAGCCGACCCGAAGACCCAGCACCGCGGCACCGGGCAGGTCGAGTCGCCGATGGTGAAGAGCCGGATCTCGTGGCCGTCGGCGAGCAGGCCACGAGCCAGGGTGTCGAGGAAGCCCTCGGTACCGCCATAGGTCGTCGGCGGCACGGGCACGAAGGGGGGAGCAACCAGCCCTACCCGAAGTGGTGCACCCGGACGGTCCGATTCCTGCGGACGGTCGGCACCGCCCGAGGGCGCACCCCGCCTGCGGCGGCGCAGATCAGCGGTCATCACGGCCTCCCGGCTCGCATGCCTTCCACCTCGAGGATAGGCCCGCGGTCCGGCGACGACACCGCACTGTCGCCCGTCACACGGCATCCACCGACGAGCCTGGCGGCTCGTGGTCCTGCCGTGCGCGGGTAGCCTGCACGGGTAGCACCGTCGCTCCCGAGGAAGGACCACGAGTCCCATGAGCCTGACCTTCGACCTGCACCGCAACCCCACGCCGGCGAGCGAGGAGCGACGGGCCGCGATCCACGCCAACCCGGGCTTCGGCGTGTTCTTCACCGACCACATGCTGCGCGCCGTGTGGACCAAGGACGGCGGCTGGGGCGACGGCCGGGTCGAGCCCTACGGCCCGATCCAGCTGATGCCCAGCGCCGCGGTGCTGCACTACGCCCAGGAGATCTTCGAGGGCCTGAAGGCCTACCGCCACGCGGACGGCTCGGTCTGGTCGTTCCGCCCCGAGGCGAACGCCGAGCGGTAGCAGCGCAGCGCTCGCCGCCTCGCCCTGCCCGAGCTGCCGACCGACGACTTCGTCGCGTCGCTGCGCGCGCTGGTCGAGGTCGACAAGGCGTGGGTGCCCGCGGCCGGCACCGGTGAGACCAGCCTGTACCTGCGCCCGTTCATGTACGCGAGCGAGGCCTTCCTCGGGGTGCGCCCGGCGAACGAGGTCACCTACTGCCTCATCGCCTCCCCGGCCGGGGCCTACTTCGCCGGCGGCCTGAAGCCGGTCACGCTGTGGATCTCGCAGCACTTCGCCCGCGCCGGCGCCGGCGGCACCGGTGCCGCGAAGACCGGGGGCAACTACGCGTCGTCCCTCGCGGGCCAGCTCGAGGGCATCGAGCACGGCTGCGACCAGGCCGTCTTCCTCGACTCCTCCTCGCAGACCTACATCGAGGAGCTCGGCGGGATGAACCTGTTCTTCGTCACCCGCGACAACCGCCTGGTCACCCCCGAGCTCACCGGCTCGATCCTCGAGGGCGTCACGCGCAGCTCGATCCTCGAGCTGGCCAAGGGCCTCGGGCTCGAGCCCGAGGAGCGGCGCATCCCGATCCAGGAGTGGAAGGACGGCGTGGCCAGCGGCGAGATCCGCGAGATCTTCGCCTGCGGCACCGCAGCGGTCGTCACGCCGGTCGGCGAGCTGCGCTGGGAGGGCGGCTCGGCCCCCTCGACCGCGGGCGAGGGCGGCGGCGAGGTCACGAACGCCATCCGCGGTGCCCTGCTCGACATCCAGTACGGTCGGGCGGCCGACACACACGGGTGGCTGACCCGGCTCGCGTGACCTAAAGGTTCACATGCGGACCATTTACACGGCATACTCGCTCGCATGACCCCGGAGCCGTCGCGCCCGCAGCCCTCGCGGCTGCCGGATGCCGTGCTGCGCCCCGCGGTCGGCAACGTCTTCGAGACCACCGTGGAGCAGCTGGCCACGGCCATCCGGCTGGGCGTGTTCGTGGCCGGCGAGCAGCTGCCCGCCGAGCGCGACCTCGCCGAGCGGCTCGGCGTCTCGCGCAACACCCTGCGCGAGGCGATCGCCGCGCTGCGCGACTCCGGCCTGGTCACCACCCGGCGCGGGCGCGGTGGCGGCACGGTCGTGACGTATGCCGGTCGCGGCGCCGGTGACGAGCCCGCCGTGCTCGACGGGCCCCCGGTGCGCACCGGGGCCGCCCTCGAGGACGCCCTCGACTTCCGCCGGGTCGTCGAGCCGGGTGCCGCCCGGCTGGCCGCCACCCGTCGACTCTCCGGCGACCAGCGCGACTGGCTCATCGACTCGTGCCGCGCGGTGCGGGTGGCCGACTTCGACAGCCACCGGATCGCCGACTCCCGGCTGCACCTGGCCATCGCGACGCTCACCGGCTCACCGATGGTCGTCGAGGCGGTGACCCGGGCGCAGGCCGCGCTCGGCGAGCTGCTGGGCCAGATCCCCGTGCTGCGGATCAACATCGAGCACTCCCACGAGCAGCACGACGCCGTGGTCGCGGCCATCCTCGCCGGTGACCCCGACACGGCCCGCACCACCATGGAGGAGCACTGCGACGCCACGTCCGCGCTCCTGCGTGGACTCATCGGATAGCGACACGAAGGGGAGCACCATGCCGAGCTCGATGCACCAGGGGGGACCCCCGCCGTTCACCGTCGACCAGCTGCGCGCGGCGGT
>DASSQL010000268.1:0-3332 GCA_035702525.1 Ornithinibacter sp.
GATGCCGTTCTTCTTCGCCCAGGTGATGAAGTCGGCGACGACGAGGAAGTAGCCCGCGTACCCCTTGGTGACGATGACGTTCGTCTCGAACTCGGCCTGGGTCTGGGCGTACTCGGGGATGCCGCCGGGGAAGCGCTCGCGCAGGCCGCGCTGGACCTCCTTGATGAACCAGCTCTCCTCGTTCTCGCCCTCGGGGCAGGGGAAGCGGGGCATGTAGCGCCCCTCGTCCTCGGTGAACGAGATCTCGCACATCTCGGCGATGCGCAGGGTGTTGTCGCAGGCCTCGGGCAGCTCGCGCCAGGTGTGCCGCATCTCGGCCGGGCTCTTGAGGTAGAACTCGTCGGCGTCGAACTTGAACCGGTTGGGGTCCATCATCGTCGAGCCGGACTGCACGCACAGCAGCGCCGAGTGCGCCTTGGCGTCGTCGGGGCTGGTGTAGTGCAGGTCGTTGGTGGCGACGAACGGCATGTCGAGCTCGCGCGCCAGCCGGATGAGGTCCTTCATGGACCGGCGCTCGACGTCGAGCCCGTGGTCCATGACCTCGCAGTAGAAGTTCTCCTTGCCGAAGATGTCCTGGAAGTCCGACGCCGCCTGCTTGGCCGCGTCGTACTGCCCCAGCCGCAGCCGGGTCTGGATCTCGCCCGACGCGCACCCGCTCGTGGCGATCAGGCCCTTGCCGTAGCGGTCGAGCAGCTCGCGGTCGACCCGGGGCCACTTGGCGTAGACCTGGTCGAGCGAGGCCTGGCTGTCCATCCGGAACAGGTTGTGCAGCCCGGTGTTGTCGCGGGCCAGCAGGGTCATGTGGGTGTAGGCGCCCGAGCCGGAGACGTCGTCGCCCGGGGTGCTGCGCTCGTCGCCCCACTTGACCCGGGTCTTGTCGGTGCGGTGGGTGCCCGGGGTCACGTAGGCCTCGACGCCGATGATCGGCTTGACGCCGGTGCCCTGGGCCTTCTTCCAGAACTCGTAGGCGCCGAAGACGTAACCGTGGTCGGTCGTGGCGAGGGCCGGCATCCCCATCTCGGCCGCCCGGGTGAACAGGTCGCCGATCCGCGCGGCACCGTCGAGCATCGAGTACTCGGTGTGCACGTGCAGGTGGACGAACGAGTCGGAGCCCTTCGGCGGCGTGCTGGTCGTCGGGCTGGGGGTCGAGGCGTTCGGGGAGGACATCGCGGACCATCCTAGGTCGGCCCGGGGACACCCTTCGGCGTGTCGGGGTCCGTGTCGCCCACCCGGTCGTCGACAGGCCCCGCGACCGGCCTCAGAGGCGGTCGAGCGCGATGCGCAGGTCCTCGGGATAGGGGCTCTCGAAGGTGACCCACTCCCCCGAGCCGGGGTGCTCGAAGCCGAGGCCGACGGCGTGCAGCCACTGCCGTTCCAGGCCCAGCCGGGCCGACAGCGTCGGGTCGGCGCCGTAGGTGAGGTCGCCGACGCAGGGGTGGCGCACCGCGGCCATGTGCACCCGGATCTGGTGGGTGCGGCCGGTCTCGAGGCGGATCTCGAGCAGCGACGCGTGCCGGAAGGCCTCGAGCAGCTCGTAGTGCGTCACGGCGTGCTTGCCGGAGTCCATCACCGCGAACTTGTAGTCGTGGCCGGGGTGGCGGGCGATGGGGGCGTCGATGGTGCCGACGAGCGGGTCGGGAAGGCCCTGCACCAGCGTGTGGTAGGTCTTGTCGACCCGGCGCTCCTTGAAGGCCCGCTTGAGGACCGAGTAGCCCCGCTCGCTGGCGCAGACCACCATCAGGCCGGACGTGCCGACGTCGAGCCGCGAGACGATGCCCTGGCGCTCGCTCGCCCCGCTGGTCGAGATGCGGTAGCCGGCGGCCTTGAGGCCTGCCAGCACGTTGGGCCCGGTCCAGCCCACGCTCGGGTGCGCGGCGACACCGACCGGCTTGTCGACGACGACGATGTCGTCGTCGGCGTACACGACGGCCATGCCGGGCACCGGCTCGGCGACGACCTCGAGGGTCGCACTGCCGGGCGACGCCGGCAGCTGCACCTCGAGCATGTCGCCTGCGCTGACCCGGTGGCTCTTGCCGACGTTGGCGGCGTTGACGCTCACCCCGCCGGTGGCGGCGAGGTCGGCGGCGCGGGTGCGGGACAGGCCGAACAGCCGCGCGATGGCGGAGTCGACGCGCTCGCCCTCGAGGCCGTCGGGCACGAGGACCGTGCGGGCGTCAGTCATCGGCGTGCTCGGGGTGGTGCACCGGGCCCGCGAGGGAGGTGCCACGGAACGAGAGCACCATGATGATGCCGGCCCCCACGACGATCGCGATGTCCGCGACGTTGCCGATGAACAGGCCGAAGTAGTCGATGAAGTCGACGACGTGACCCTGACCGGGCCCCGGCGCGCGGAACACCCGGTCGATGAGGTTGCCCAGGGCGCCGCCGAGGAGCAGGCCGAGGGCCACGGCCCACGGCATGTTGCCCACCTTGCGGGCCCCGATGACGACCCAGACGAGGATGGCGATCGACACGGCCGTGAGCAGCCAGGTCGACCCGTCGCCGATGGAGAACGCCGCCCCGGGGTTGCGGATCAGGTTCAGCCTGATCATCGACCCCACGAGCTTGACGGCCTCCCCCGGCGTCAGCGCGGACAGCGCCCACACCTTCGTGACCTGGTCGATCACCAGGACGCCGGCGGCCAGCCCGAGCAGGACGGCATACAACCGCCGCCGGCCGCCGGTCGGGACCGGGGCCGGCGTGGACGGGGTGGGGTCGGCCGCGGTCGTCAGCGGCGCTCCTGCTTCATCTTGCATGGCATGCATAGGGTCGCACGAGGAGCCGCCTGGAGCCTAAGTTTGCCGATCGGGTTCCCACAGGACTCGCAGATGCCGTAGGTGCCGTTGTCGAGCCGCTCGAGCGCGTGCTCGTTCTGCTCGAGCATCTCGCGGGCGTTGTTGGCCAGCGAGATCTCCTGCTCGCGCTCGTAGGTCTTGGCACCTGCGTCGGCCTGGTCGTCGCCGGCGCCGTCACCGGAGTCGCGCATCAGGTCGACCAGGTCGCTCTGGGCGTGGGCGACCTCCGAGCGCAGCTGGGCGATGTCGTGCTCGAGCTCGGAGCGAACGGCCTTGAGCTCCTTGGCGGTCCAGGGGGTCTCGTCCTCGCGGACGACGAGGACGGGCTTGTGGGCTGCGGCCTTCTTGGCGGGAGCCTTGGTGGCGGGGGCCTTGGCCGCAGCGGGGGCATTGGTCACGGATGCTGCCTTCCGGGTCGTGGTCGAGGCGGCCGGGGCCGCCCTGGTCGTGGTGGTCTTCGTGGCCGGGGCCTTCGTGGCCGGGGCCTTGGTCGCCGCTGCCGCCTTCTTCGCCGGGGCGGCCTTGGCCGGAGCCCGC
>DASSQL010000269.1:0-7307 GCA_035702525.1 Ornithinibacter sp.
GGCTCCCTCCCACAGCGCCTGCGCGATGCCCTGCACGAGACCGCCGTGCACCTGGCCCTCGACGATGAGCGGGTTGATGATCTTGCCGATGTCGTCGACGCAGACGTACTTGCGCATCGTCGTGGCGCCGGTCTCGGTGTCGACCTCCATGGCGCACAGGTGCGTGCCGTGGGGGAAGGAGAAGTTCACCGGGTCGTAGGTGGCGTCGGCGTCGATGCTCGGCTCCGCGCCGTCGGGCAGGTTGTGCGCCGCGAAGGTCGCGAGCGCGATCTCGGTGATCGCCAGGCCCTTGTCGGTGCCCTTGACCGTGAACCGGCCGTTGGCGAACTCGAGGTCGTCGGCGCTGGCCTCGAGCAGGTGGGCCGCGAACGGCTTGGCCTTCTCGATGACCTTGTCGGCCGCGCGGACCAGCGCCTCACCACCCACGACGAGCGACCGCGAGCCGTAGGTGTCGAGGCCCTTGGGCGCGATCTGGGTGTCGCCGTGCAGCACCTCGACGCTCTCGAAGGGCACCCCGAGCCGGTCGGCGACGATCTGGCTCCACGCCGTCTCGTGGCCCTGGCCGTGGGCGGACGCCCCGGTGATGACCTCGACGGTGCCGGTGGCCAGCATCCGGATGCTGGCGTGCTCCCAGCCGCCGGCGCCGTAGCTGAGCGAGCCGAGCACCCTGGAGGGCGCCAGGCCGCACATCTCGGTGAAGGTCGAGACGCCGATGCCGAGCTGCACCGGGTCGTTGCTGTCGCGCCGGCGCTTCTGCTCGGCGCGCAGCTCGTCGTAGCCGAAGAGCTCGACGGCCTTGGCGGTGGCGGCCTCGTAGTTGCCCGAGTCGTAGGTCATGCCGGCCACCGTGGTGAACGGGAACTCGTCGTGGGTGATCCAGTTCTTGGCCCGGATCTCGAGCGGGTCGACCCCGACCTCGGCGGCGAGCTCGTCCATGATCCGCTCGATGGCGAAGGTCGCCTCCGGGCGCCCGGCGCCGCGGTAGGCGTCGACCCAGGTCTTGTTGGTGAGCACCGTCTGGCAGTTGAACTGGTAGGCGGGGAACTTGTAGATCGAGTTGAACATCCACGCGCCGAGCACGGGGACGCCGCCACCGACGATCGCGATGTAGGCGCCCATGTCGGCGAGCAGCTCGACCTTGAACCCGGTGACCGTGCCGTCCTTCTCCGCGGACAGGGTCAGCTTCTGCCACTGGTCGCGGCCGTGGTGCGCCGAGATCATCGTCTCCGAGCGGGTCTCGGTGAACTTGCAGGGCCGGCCCAGCTTGCGGGCGACCGCGATGGTGGCGAACTCCTCGGGCGTGGTCTGCAGCTTGCCGCCGAAGCCACCACCGACGTCGGGGGCGATGACGCGCACCTTGGACTCGGGGATGCCCATCGTCGCCGCGATCGCGAACCGCAGGATGTGCGGCACCTGGGTGGCCGACCACACGGTCATCTGCTCGCTCGTGGGGTCGACGACCGTCGAGCGGGGCTCCATGAAGGCGGGCACGAGGCGCTGCTGGCGGTACTCGCGCTCGATGACGATGCCGTCGACGCGGGCCTTGGCGATGGCCTCGTCGACGTCGCCGCCGGTTCCGGCCTCCGCCGAGTCGAGCTTCCAGAACGCGGACAGGTTGGTGCCGAGGTCGGGGTGCGCGAGCACGGTGTCGGCAGCGGCCTCCTTGAGGTCGAGCACGGCCGGCAGCTCGTCGTAGTCGACGTCGACCTTCTCGGCGGCGTCGCGAGCGGCCTGCTGGGTGCGTGCCACGACGACCGCGACGATCTCGCCGGCGCAGGCCACGTGGTCGATGACGACCGGCAGGTGCGTGGGCGTGACCTGGTCGGGGGTGATCGGCCAGGCGTTGATGTTGACGCCCTGGCTGTCCTCGAGGTCCTTGCCGGTGAACACGGCCACGACGCCCGGTGCGGCCTTGGCCGCGGTCGCGTCGATGGCGGCGACCCGGGCGTGGGCGAACGGGCTGCGCACCATGGCCAGGTGCAGCATGCCGGGCAGCTGGATGTTGTCGGTCCAGCGGGTGCGACCGGTGATCAGGCGCCGGTCCTCCTTGCGCTTGCGCGCCTGGCCGATCTCCGCGACCGGCCGGTCGTCGACGGCGGTCATGACGCCACCGTCGTCACCGGGGAGTCGTCCTCGACGGCACCGCCGCCGGAGGCCATCGTGCTCGCGCAGGCCGCCACGGCCTTGACGATGTTGTGGTACCCGGTACAGCGGCAGAGGTTGCCCTCGAGCCCCACCCGGATCTCCTCCTCGGAGGGGTTCGGGTTCTCCTTGAGCAGGTCGAGCGACTGCATGATCATGCCCGGCGTGCAGTAGCCGCACTGGAGGGCGTGGTTGTCGTGGAACGCCTGCTGCATCGGGTGCAGCTCACCGCTGACCGAGATGCCCTCGATCGTGGTGACCTCGTGCCCGTCGGCCTGCACGGCCAGGACGTTGCACGACTTCACGCTCCGGCCGTCGAGGTGGACGGTGCAGGCGCCGCAGTTGCTGGTGTCACAGCCGACGACGGTTCCCACCTTCCCGACGGTGTCGCGCAGGTACTGGACGAGCAGCGTGCGGGGTTCGATGTCGTCGGAGCACAGGACTCCATCGACCGTGACGTTGACCCGAGTCATCGTTGACTCCTTCGAGCAGGTGTGGACCGTGACGTGTTCGTGATCCTCACCTGAAGTGACCCGCGCCACAAGGGGTTCGACGAGATCCACAGGTATCTGCTGGCCAGCGGTCTTTCCTGTCAGGAAACCTCGGCCGACGCGTGGTGGTGGATCGAGCCGCCGGTCTCCTGGAGCCGCTGCCCGCCGCCACCCCATTGGAGGGCGACGATCTCGGCCGCGATCGACACGGCGGTCTCCTCCGGGGTGCGGGCGCCGAGGTCGAGCCCGATCGGCGAGGACAGGCGCTGCAGCTCGGCCTCGGTGATGCCGGCCTCGCGCAGCCGCTCGAGCCGGTCGTCGTGGGTGCGCCGGGAGCCCATCGCGCCGACGTAGGCGACGGCCGGCATCCGCAGCGCAACCTCGAGCAGCGGCACGTCGAACTTCGGGTCGTGGGTGAGCACGCAGACCACGGCGCGCCCGTCGACCCGGCCGGCCTCGACCTCCGCGGCCAGGTAGCGGTGCGGCCAGTCGACGACGACCTCGTCGGCGGCCGGGAAGCGTGATGCCGTGGCGAAGACCGGGCGGGCGTCGCACACCGTCACCCGGTAGCCGAGGAAGGCACCGACGTGCGCGACCGCTGCCGCGAAGTCGATCGCGCCGAAGACGAACATCCGCGGCCGGGGGGCGTAGGCGGCGACGAACACCCGCAGGCCCTCGCCACGGCGCTCGCCGTCGGGCCCGTAGGTGAGGGTCTCGGTGCGCCCGGCCGCGAGCAGGCCGCGGGCGTCGTCGGTGACCGCGGCGTCGGCGCGGTCGCTGCCGAGCGAGCCGGTCGTCATCCGGTCGGAGTCCTCGGGGCGCACGACGAGCCGCCGCCCCACCCAGGCCGGGTCCGGGTGGTCGATCACCGTCGCGACGGCCACCGGCCGCCCGGCCTCGATGTCGTCGCTCACCTCGCCCAGCTCGGGGAAGGTCTCCTGCGAGACGGTCTCGACGAAGACGTCGAGGATGCCGCCGCAGGTGAGGCCGACCGCGAACGCGTCGTCGTCGGAGACGCCGTAGCGCTGCAGCACCGGGTCGCCGGAGGCGACGACCTCCTGGCCCAGCTCGTAGACCGCGCCCTCGACGCAGCCACCGGACACCGACCCGACGGCCTCACCGTCGGGGCCGACCAGCATCGAGGCCCCCGCGGGGCGGGGGGCGGAGCGGAACGTGGCGACGACCGTGCCGACGCCGACCGCCTTCCCGTCCCGCCACCACTGCATCAGCTCGGGTAGCACGTCACGCACGGGCGACCACCTCCGTCAGCTCCTCGAACGCCGCCATGGAGTGCCCCGCGACGAAGTGGTCGACATGGGGCAACACCGCCATGATGCCTCCCTGGACCGGTTCGTAGCCCGCTCGGCCCCGGTGCGGGTTGACCCAGACCACCCGGTGGGCCACCGCGCGCAGGCGGCGCACCTGCTCCCCCAGGGCCTCGGGCTGGTCGCGCTCCCACCCGTCGCTGAAGACGACGACCACGGCGCCGCGCGCCATCCCGCGCCGCCCCCACCGGTCGAGGAACACCTTGACGCCCTCGGCCAGCCGGGTGCCACCGGACCAGTCCGGGATGGCGTCGCCGGCGGCCACGATGGCGCGGTCGGGGTCGCGCTGGTGCAGCGGCCGGGTGATGTGGGTGAGCCGGGTGCCGAGGGTGAACACCTCGACCGGCATCCCGGCCACGCAGTAGGCGTGCGCGAGCCGGATGAGCGCGTCGGCGTAGCCGCTCATCGACCCCGAGACGTCGACGAGCAGCACGACCTTGCGGGCCCGGGTGCCGCGGCGGCGCCAGCGCACCTCGCCCGGCTCCCCCATCCGGCGCAGCGTGGCACGGAGCGTGGCGCGCGCGTCGACGGCACCACGCCGGGATGCCGTGTACCGGTGCGCACGGCGTCGCGGGGCGCGGGGGCGCAGGGCGCCGAAGAGGGCGGCCAGTGACTCACGCTCGCGTCTGGTGAGGGTCGCGACGTCGCGGTGGCGCAGCACCTCGGTCGAGCTGGCTTGCGCCCGAACGACATCCGGGTCGTCGGCGCCCTGGGCGGTCGGGCTCTCGGTGGCGCCGAGCCCGGCCTGGGCCACCAGGTTCGGCAGTGGGGGGCGGTCCTTGGTGCCGGCGCGCTGGCCGCTGAACCACGCGGTGTAGACGAGGTCGTAGCGCTCGAGGTCGGCCGGTGAGGCGCACAGGGTGGCGCGCCCGGCGAAGTAGACCGCGGGCTGGTCGTCGAGCCCGACGGCCGCGACCGCCTCGAGGTAGGTGCGCTCGCGGTCGGCGGTGACCGCGACCCCGGCCGCGCGCAGGGCACGGGCGAAGCCGAGGAGCACCTCCTCGGGTGGGTGCAGCGTCGTCGCCGTCATCGGGTCAGCATCACGTCGAGGGCCTTCTTGACCCGCTCGGCGTCCTCGCGGTACTTCACCGCCACCCCGAGCGTGGCGGCCGCGGTCTCGGTGTCGAGCTCGCGGGTGCCGAGCTCGTGCAGCGCGCGCGCCCAGTCGAGGGTCTCGGCGACACCCGGCGGCTTGAGCATCTCGCGGTCGGCGCGGATGCCGTGCACCGCGCGCACGACCTGCTCGGCCAGCGCCGTCGACACCTCGGGGGCGCGGCGGGCGACGATCGCGAGCTCGCGCTCGATGCCGGGGTGCTCGAGCCAGTGGTAGAGGCAGCGGCGCTTGAGGGCGTCGTGCAGCTCGCGGGTGCGGTTCGAGGTGAGCACGACCACGGGCGGCACGGATGCCGTGACGGTGCCGAGCTCGGGGATGGTCACCTGCCAGGTCGAGAGCACCTCGAGCAGGAAGGCCTCGAACTCGTCGTCGGCGCGGTCGACCTCGTCGATGAGGAGGACCGCGGGGGCGTCGCGCAGGGCTCGCAGCACCGGGCGGGCGATGAGGAAGCGCTCGTCGAACAGGCCCTGCTCGACCTCCTTGACGTCGCGCGCCGCGCCCTCGACCGCTTCCAGGGCCCGCACGTGCAGGATCTGGCGGGGGAAGTCCCAGTCGTAAAGGGCCTGGGTGGCGTCGATGCCCTCGTAGCACTGCAGCCGGATGAGCGGAAGGTCCATCGTCTCGGCGAGCGCCTCGGCCAGGGCGGTCTTGCCGGTGCCCGGCTCCCCCTCCATGAGCAGCGGTCGGCCGAGCCGCAGGGCGAGCCAGGTGATCGTCGCGAGGGCGTCGTCGGCGAGGTAGCCGGTCTCGCCGAGCGCAGCGGTCAGGTCGTGCGCCGTGCCGAACGTCGTCCTCGGGTCCATGGCGCCAGCATCCCCGACGACGTGCCGATCCGGAAGCGAACGGTCACCTCGGCCTTCGCGCCGGCCTCCCTCGTCGAACCCCGAGGTGTCGAGGTCCTGCGACACGCTGATGCTCGTCGCGCTCGTTCAGCGTGTCGCGGGACCTCGACCGACCAGCGGCGTCCGGAACGCTCAGAACAGGGCGACGACCGCCGCGGCCAGCTCGCCGAGGGCGAGGCCGCCGACCAGGCCGGCCACGACCACGGGCAGGCGCCCGTCGGCGAGCACCGAGAAGGCCGGCTGCTCGGGGTGCGGGCGGGCGAGCCGGCGCGACCGCAGCGCCTCCAGCAGCACCCATCCGGCCAGGGTCACCCCGATCACGGTCGGCAGGACCACGGCGGGGCCGAGCGTGTCGAGGGTGAGCCGGCCGATGGTGAGGGACCCGACGAGCAGGGCCAGCCCGGTGCGCCGCCAGGCCATGGCGGTGCGCTCCTGCGGTGCCGTGGGGTCGGAGGCGGGCCGGGGCGACCCGGCATCCGGGCGGTCACCCACCGGTGAAGCTGGCGACGCCCAGCACGACCGCGACGACGGCGACCGCCGCGAGGACCACGAGCATCGCGGGGTTGCTCGGCAGGGTGTGCCCCTCGCGCATCGCCCGCTCGGTGCGCGACCACCCGCGCCACGCCGCCGCGGCGGTCAGCAGCCCGGCGAGTGCGAGCCCGCCGGCGAGGAGGTTCTGCACCACGTCGTTCAGCGGCAGCGGCAGCGCGTCGATGGCGGCGGCACCGGCGACGAGGGCCAGCGCGGTGCGGATCCAGGCCAGGAAGGTGCGCTCGTTGGCCAGCGAGAAGCGCGGGTCGGGCTCGGTGCCGTGGGCGTAGACGCTGCTCGGCCAGCGGTGCTCGGGGTCGGTCACCGGGCCATCATCCCCGCTGGAGGTCGTCGAGGTCCCCGGCCGTGTCGAGGTCGCGCCCGGTGGCGAGGTCGCCGCACTCGCCGAGGTCGTGCGGCGTGGCGCGCAGGTGGTCGCGGGCGCCCCGGTCGCCGCGCGCCGTGGTGATGACGGCCGCCCAGTGGTCGCGGCCCAGGACCACCGGGTGACCGGGGATGCCGTCGTAGGCGGCCCGCGCGAGGGCCGCGCGCCCGTCGGGCGCGGCGGCGTCCAGGAGGCGCCGGACGACCTCGGCGCCGACGTCGGGCAGGTCGACGAGGGTGACGAGTGCGAGGTCGTCGTCACCCTCGTCGAGGCGTGCCAGCCCGACCCGCAGCGAGGCGCCCATCCCCTCGTCCCAGTCGTCGGCGTGCACGACCTCCGCCCCCGTGCCCTCGACGAGCGCCGAGACCTCCGTGCCGGAGGCACCGACCACGACGACCACGCGGTCGCAGCCGCCCGCGGTCACCCGCGCCACGGCCGTCTCCACGAGGGTCGGGCCACCGTCGGCGAGCCGCACCA
>DASSQL010000270.1:0-7062 GCA_035702525.1 Ornithinibacter sp.
CTGTTCACCAAGCTGATCGAGCGCAACACCGCCATCCCGACCAAGCGCAGCGAGGTCTTCTCGACCGCCGAGGACAACCAGCCCTCGGTGCTCATCCAGGTCTTCCAGGGCGAGCGCGAGATCGCGCAGCAGAACAAGCCGCTGGGCACCTTCGAGCTCTCCGGCATCGCCCCGGCCCCCCGCGGCGTCCCGCAGATCGAGGTCACCTTCGACATCGACGCCAACGGCATCGTGCACGTGACCGCCAAGGACCGCGGCACCGGCCGTGAGCAGAAGATCACCATCTCCGGTGGCTCGGCCCTGTCCAAGGACGAGATCGAGCGGATGGTCAAGGACGCCGAGGCGCACGCCGAGGAGGACAAGATCCGCCGCGAGGAGACCGAGACCCGCAACATGGGCGAGTCGCTGGTGTTCTCCACCGAGAAGTTCCTCTCCGAGAGCGGCGACAAGGTGAGCCCTGAGCTGCGCACGCCCGTCGACGAGGCCCTCGTCGCGCTGAAGGACGCCATCAAGCCCGACTCGGGCGCGTCCAAGGACGACATCCAGGCCAAGATCGACACGCTCAACACCAAGTCCCAGGAGATGGGTGCGGCGATGTACGCGGCCGCGGCCGAGCAGGGCGAGTCCGGCGACGTGCCGGGCGCCGAGTCCACCGACGGTGGCCAGCCGGCGACCGACGCGGGTGACGACGACGTCGTCGACGCCGAGGTCGTCGAGGACGACGACGAGGCGAAGAAGTGACCGACCCGACCGCCACCGGTGGGCCGCTCGACGGCACGCCCGAGGACGCCACCACGGCCTCGGACGCCGACGACGCGATCAACACCGAGTCCGTCAACGACGGGTCGGAGGTGGCCCCGGAGCACTCCGGGGCCACCCCGGCCGGGGCTCCCGCGGAAGCCGACTACTCGGCATCCGGCCCCGGGGCCGCCGGTAACCGCACGGATGCCGGTGCGCCGCACCCCGACACGGCGATCGCCGCGGAGCGGCTCGGCGACCTGCAGCGGCTGCAGGCCGAGTACGTCAACTACAAGCGCCGGGTCGACCGCGACCGGGCGCTGGTCCAGGAGCGCGCCGTCCGCGACGTGCTGGAGTCGGTGCTGCCCGTGCTCGACGACATCCAGGCCGCTCGCGACCACGGCGACCTCGTCGACGGGCCGTTCGCGGCCATCGCCGACAAGCTCGAGTCGACGCTGGGCAAGTACGGCCTGACCCGCTTCGGCAGCAAGGGCGAGCCGTTCGACCCGATGCAGCACGAGGCGCTGATGCACGCACCGTGGCCGACCGGCGACGACGAGCTCCCGGCCGACGCGTCGGGCACGACCGTCGTCACCGTGCTCCAGCCCGGCTACCGTGCCGGTGAGCAGGTGCTTCGGCCGGCTCGCGTCGCGGTCGCCGACCCCGAGTGACCCCACCACCCGACGACGTCTGAGAGGAGGCGCCGATGGCCAGCCAGGACTGGTTCGAGAAGGACTTCTACGCGATCCTCGGCGTCCCCCAGGACGCCGACCAGGCCGCCATCAAGAAGGCCTACCGCAAGCTCGCGCGCAAGCACCACCCCGACCAGAACGCCGGGGACGCCTCGTCCGAGAAGCGCTTCAAGGACATCGGCGAGGCCAACGCGGTGCTCTCCGACCCCAAGCAGCGCGAGGAGTACGACGCCATCCGCCAGATGGCGCACGGCGGCGCCCGCTTCCGGGCGGGCGGTCCCGGTGGTGGCAACGCCGGCTTCGAGGACGTCTTCTCCGCCTTCGGCGGCGGCGGCGGCCAGCGGGTGCGCTTCAGCACCGGCGGCCAGGGTGGCGCCGGCCAGCCCGACCTCGACGACCTGCTCGCGCAGATGTTCGGCGGGGCGGCCGGGGGTGCCGGCGGGGCGCGTGGCGCCGCCGACCCGTTCTCCGGCTTCAGCGCACCGCGGGGCCCCAGGGCGGGCGCCGACGTGCAGGCTCGCACGACGCTGAGCTTCCGCGACGCCGTCGAGGGGGCCACCGTCACGCTGCAGACCGCCGAGGGCCGCCGGATCACGACCAAGGTCCCCGCGGGGGTCAAGGACGGCCAGAAGATCCGGCTGCGAGGCAAGGGCGGCGAGGGCGACCCCGGCGCCGCCAGGGGCGACCTCATCCTCACCGTGGCGGTCGACAAGCACCCGGTGTTCGGGCGCGACGGCGACAACCTCACCGTCGACCTCCCGGTCACCTTCGCCGAGGCGGCGCTCGGCGCCACGGTCTCGGTGCCGACCCTCGACGGCACCCCGGTGCGCGTCAAGGTCGCGCCCGGCACCCCGAGCGGTCGGGTGCTGCGGGTCAAGGGCCACGGGGTGAAGGGCCGGCACGGCACCGGCGACCTGCTCGCCAAGGTGAGCGTGCTCGTGCCCCAGCGGCTCACCGACACCGCCCGCACGGCCGTCGAGGCCCTGCGTGCGGAGGAGTCCGAGGTCGACCCGCGGGCCGCCCTCTTCGAGCAGGCCAAGGGCTGAGGCGGCGACGACGATGGCCTTCTCCGCGTTCAGCCCCGACGACGACACCCCGGTGTTCGTCATCTCGGTCGCCGCCCAGCTCGCCGGCATGCACGCGCAGACGCTGCGCCAGTACGACCGGCTCGGCCTGGTCACGCCCTCGCGCACGAGCGGCGGCGGCCGGCGCTACTCGCAGCGCGACGTCGCCCTGCTCCGCGAGGTGCAGCGGCTCTCGCAGGAGGAGGGCATCTCGCTGCCCGGCATCGCGCGCATCCTCGAGCTCGAGAACCAGGTCGTCGCCCTGCGTGCCCGGGTGGCCGAGCTGGCCACCGAGCTGGATGCCGCGCACGCCAGAAGCGGCCGCGGCACCCGGGTCTTCTCGGTGTCACCGAGCGGCGACGTGTACGCCGCCCGGCTCGGCGAGCGGCCGCGGCACGACCGCTCCACCGCCCTCGTCGTCTGGCGGCCGCTGCACTCCGGCTGAGCGCTAGTGGGTCGCCAGCCTGGTGACCCAGTACGACGCCGTGTCGGGCGAGGCGACGCCGAACCGGGCGTTGACCGCCCACAGCGAGCCCTTGGCGAACGTGGCGGTCGAGGGCACGTCGAGCGTCGCGGCGGTCAGTGTTCCCTGCGCGATCGCGACCCAGCGGCCGTGGCGGCGCCGGAGCCGGAACACCGAGACGTCCGACGCGCCGCTGCCGCGCACGTCGAAGAGCGTCTTGCCGACCAGCACGAGGCCGTCACCACTGACCGGCCGCGGGCCGCCGCGCACCTCGATCTCGCGGGCCTCGCCGGTGTGCCGGTTCACCCGCCACAGCCCGCCGGCGGTGCTGTTGTTGATCACGAGCGAGTCGTCGTGCAGCTCCCGGATGCCGTTGGCGCCGAAGGCCCCCGGGGCCGTGGCCGGCCAGTCGCCGACCAGCGGCAGGAAGGTCGGGTCGGTGCCGCGCGGGAGGCCGCGACGGTTCAGGGCGATCCGGGTCAGCCGGTCGACCGAGGAGTCGGTGACCCACACCGCGCGATCGGTGAGCACGAGGTCGTTGAGGAACCCGCCTCCCGGCACCAGGACGTCGGCCACGACTGCTCCGGTGGAGTCGTCGACGGCCCAGACGTGGGACTCGGCGCCGAGGCTGCCGACCGCCCAGACCAGGCCGGTGTGCCGGTCGTGGAAGAGCCCGCGCAGCGAGCGCCCGGCGGCGGCGGGCAGCAGCACGGTGGTGCCGACGCCGAGGAGGTCGCCGGTGACGATGCGGCCGTCGGAGACCGAGCCGACATAGAAGGTCGTGCCCGGGCCGGACGTGATGCCCTCGGGGCGCAGGCCGTCGGGCAGGGCCACGGTGTCGGGGAGGTCGCCGTGGCCGTGCCGGCCGTCGTCGGCGTACGCGGGGCCGGCGAGCGCGGCGGTGGTCACGGCGGCGGCCAGCGTGATGGCGCCGCGACGGGTCAGAGCGTGGTCGTTCACAGGGTGGGTGGAAGCAGCCATGATTCCATCGTGCGCCCGGCATCCGGGCAGGTGAAGGGCCTCGGACTCGTCCAAAGGTAGCGGACCGCTCCTGTCCTCATTGCCGCCTAGCGTGGCCGGCATGGAGATGAGGCTGGAGCTGGTGATGGTGCCCGTGACCGACGTCGACCGGGCCAAGGAGTTCTACGTGCGGGCGGGGTTCGTGGCCGACCACGACCGCACGGTGAGCGACGAGGTGAGGTTCGTGCAGCTGACCCCGCCCGGGTCGGGGTGCTCGATCGCGATCGGCCGCGGGCTCACCGAGATGGTGCCCGGGTCGCTCGACAACCTGCAGATGGTGGTGCCCGACGCGGATGCCGTGTACGCCGAGCTGCGCGAGCGCGGGGTGGAGGTCGAGGGCGTCACCGACCTCGCGTGGGGTCGGTTCGTGTTCTTCCGCGACCCCGACGGCAACCGCTGGTCGCTCCAGGAGCTGCCCGACTACGCGGCCGGCGCCCGGGGCTGACTTGCTCGACAGGTGAGGCACGGGGCGCGGCCAGGCGCGCGCTCTGCATCACCCCCGGCCGGGCTCGCCGGTCAGCCGACCTGGACCGAGTGCTCCCGAGCCGCGGCCACGAGCACGACCACGGCCGCGACCACGGCGGCCAGGGCGACGACCACCGAGTGGGGCTCGGCGGCCAGCCGACCCCAGGCGATCCAGAGCAGGCCCCAGGCCATGGCCACCGCGACCGCCCAGCGGCCGCCGAGCCGGCGGGCCAGGAGCACGCCGACGGCGGCTGCCACGGCGATCACGACCACGGCGGCGAGCTCGGCGACGATGCCGCCGGGGTCGACGCCGCTCGCGACGAGGGCGGCGGTCACGTTCGCGCAGGCGGCGACCGCGACCCAGCCGAGGTAGAGGCCGAAGGTGCCGTCGACGAGCACCGTCTCGCCGTGGCCGTAGGAGGGGTGCTCCTGCAGGCGCAGCACGAGCACGCCGAGGACGACGACGAGCGCGGCCATCACCACCACGCTGACCCAGATCCAGTTCTGCTGGGTCACGAGCAGCCAGGCCGCGTTGAGCACCATCGAGGCGGCCGCGAGCCACCCGATGGCGCGGTGCCGGGGCTCGGCCGTCTGGGTGGGCAGCCACTGGTACACGGTGAAGCCGGCCAGGCCGAGGTAGATCGGGGTCCAGATCGCGAAGGCCGGGCCGGCCGGGGCGATGAGCGTCGCGTCGGCCGCGAGCGCGCCCCCGGCGGACTCCGCCACGCGGGTGCCGATCACCCCGACGCCGACGAGGGTGCCCACCACGCAGAACAGCTCGGCGACGGTGACCGCGACCTGGCGCAGGCGGTCGGCGGGTGCGGTGTCTGACCTGGTGAGCGTCGTCATGCGGCCATTGCACCACGCACTCCGACGGTGTCCTTCGACTCGGCGCCGGGGTGTTCGGGCGGTGGTTCGGTCAGGATGTTCACAGAATTGACGCCTATCATTGACCGGTCAGGCGCCCGCCCTGTGGTATCCGAACGCGCTCTGACCTGCCACGCGACCAGATTGGTGGGCCATGCCCGAAGAGCTGCCGAGCTCGATGCAGCGGCCGGGTGAGACCGAGCCGGTGACGAGCCGTGCCGAGCTGCGCTACCCCCCGGGGGCGTACTACCGACGCATCGCCCTCGGCACGGTGCTGCCCGGGGCCGGCCTGCTCGGCACCCGCTGGAAGCTGCTGGGCTGGGTGCTGGTGCTCGTCTCGCTGGCCGCCGGCACGTGGGTCCTGGTCAAGGCGTATCAGGGTGGCCTGCTGCGGTCGGCCCTCAACGTGGCCGTGCAACCCGAGCTGCTGCAGTGGGTCGGGGTCGGCATCATGGTCGGCGCGGTGCTCTGGGTCGGCTCGATCGTGCTCACCGCCGAGCAGTCCTGGCCGCGCCGGCGTCGCGGTGGTCGCTTCGCCCGGGTGGTCTTCGCGGCTCTCGCGTGCACCCTCGTCGCTGCACCGTCGGCCCTGGCCGTGCGCTACCTCGACGTCCAGTCGTCGGTCATCGACGAGGTGTTCGTGGCCGACGACAGCCCCAGCGAGCGCCACGACGTGGCCCTGGCCGACACGGCGGCCGAGGACCCGTGGGCCGACGTGCCGCGGGTCAACACGCTGCTCATCGGGTCCGACGCCGGCAAGGACCGCTGGGGCACGCGCACCGACTCGATGATGGTCGTGAGCACGAACACCAAGACCGGCGACACCCTGCTGATCGGCATCCCGCGCAACCTCGAGCGGGTCCCGTTCCCGAAGGACAACCCGCTGCACGCCCTCTACCCCAACGGGTACGACTGCGGCGACCAGTGCCTGATGAACGGCATCTGGACCCTCGCCGAGGGCCGCCCCGACCTCTTCCCCGGCGTGAAGAACCCCGGCCGGAAGTCGACCGTCGACGTCGTCGGCGAGATCACCGGCCTCGACATCAACCAGTCCGTCGTCATCAACCTGCGCGGCTTCAAGGCGCTCGTCGACGCCATGGGCGGGGTCGACGTCAACGTGCAGCAGAAGGTGTGCGTCGAGTGCCACACCTCCTCCAGCGGCGGTGTCTCGTTCACGACCGACAAGCGTGAGTACATCGAGCCCGGCCTGCAGCACCTCGACGGCTTCCACGCCCTCTGGTACGCCCGCTCGCGGGCCGGAAGCGACGACTTCAGCCGGATGCGCCGCCAGCGCTGCGTGGCCGGTGCCCTGATGCAGCAGGCCGACCCGGTGGGGCTGCTGCAGAGCTATCCGCAGCTCGCGAAGGTCGTCAAGAACAACGTGAGCATCGACATCCCCCGCGACGAGCTGTCCGCCTGGGTCGACCTCGCGCTGCGCATCCAGAAGGGCGGCTCGATCCGCTCGCTGCCCCTCACCGCCAACGTCGTGCGCCCCGGAAACCCGGACTTCGCCAAGATCCGCCTGCTGGTGAAGAAGGGCCTGAAGCAGCCGGCCGCGAGCGCGCCCACCTCGGCGTCGCCGTCGCCCACCCCGACGCCGACCAAGACCAAGAAGTCGTCGGGCACACCGAGCCCCACCGCGACACCGGACGACTCCGCCGCCGTGTCGCTCGCCGCCACCTGCTGACCACGGCCTCGGCCTCGCACAGGGGCGTCCGCCGGATGCCGTGACCCGGCATCCTGCGTCACACCC
>DASSQL010000271.1:0-7908 GCA_035702525.1 Ornithinibacter sp.
AAGTACGGTCGCGAGCCGATCTCCCTGCACACCCCCCTCGGCGAGGACGGCGACAGCGAGTTCGGTGACCTCATCGAGGACTCCGAGGCGGTCGTGCCCGCCGACGCGGTCAGCTTCACGCTCCTGCAGGAGCAGCTGCACAGCGTGCTCGACACCCTGTCCGAGCGCGAGGCCGGCGTGGTCTCGATGCGCTTCGGCCTCACCGACGGCCAGCCGAAGACGCTCGACGAGATCGGCAAGGTCTACGGCGTGACCCGCGAGCGGATCCGCCAGATCGAGTCCAAGACGATGAGCAAGCTGCGCCACCCCAGCCGCAGCCAGGCGCTGCGCGACTACCTCGACTGACAGCGCCCGCCCCCAGCGACACCGGATGCCGTGCCTCCCACCGGAGGCACGGCATCCGCCGTCGGCGGGAGGGGAGGGTCAGTCGTCGGGCGGGACGTCGGGGCCCCGGTCGCGCCAGAACAGCAGCGAGCGGCCCAACCCGCGCCACATCCGCTTGCCCTCCTCGGGCAGCAGCATGGCCCGCGCCCGGTCGGCCCGGCGGCGCCGCGACAGCGCCCCGCGCCAGACGGTGCGCGCGTCGTCGGAGACGTCGACGAGCTCGGCCCCCGGGCGGGCGTAGCGGGCGCGCTCGAGGGTGGTCACCACCCGGCCCAGGGCCTCGTTCTCGTCGGGGGTCAGGTACGCGTCGTGCCCGATCGTGCGTGACGTCTGGCGCGGCGTGGCCCCGTCGGGCGGCACGAACCCGATGTCCTGCAGGCGCAGCAGCAGTGACTGCCACTCCGCCTCGACGCGGTCGGCGTCGTCGCGCGCCGCGGCCCGGGCGCGACGGCGCGACAGCCATGCCCCGAACGGCACGATCGCCGCGATGAGCAGGGCCAGCAGCAGGACGAGGATCGTCGTGACGTGCCGCGTGACGAACCGCACCGCCCCGGTGCCGGTGCTGCCGGTCGTCGCGCCGGTCTGGTCGGCGGTCACGTCGCGCGACGGGCCGGTCGAGGGCGTGGCCGAGGACGTCGACGAGGAGGTGGTCGGGCTGGCGCTGGCGGACGACCCGCCGTTCAGCGGCTCCGAGGTGTACTCGGGGGCGACCCCGCTGCGGGTGCCGGGGGTGGGCTCGAAGCGCACCCAGCCCAACCGCGGGAAGTACAGCTCGGGCCACGCGTGGGCGTCGGTCAGCCGCACGACCCGGTCGTCGCCGTCGATCGAGCCGGGCAGGAACCCGGTCGCCATCCGGGCCGGGATGCCGGCCGCCCGCGAGAGCATGACCATCGCCGAGGCGAACTGCACGCAGTAGCCGCGCTTGGTCTCGAGGAAGCGGGCCAGCGGCTCGTCGGACAGGTTCCCGTCGGCGGCCTGGTCGGCGAGCTCGACGGAGTAGCTGAAGGTCGGGCCGCGCAGGTAGGCCTGCACCTTGCGGGCGATCTGCAGCGCCGAGTCGCCGTCGTCGGTGATCTCGTCGAGCACCTTGCGCACCTCGGCCTCGGCCCCCGGGTCGACCTCGAGCTCGTCGCCCTGGATCTGGGGGTTGTCGAGGTCGGCCGAGAACTGCCCGTCCTCGGGGTCGAGCTCGACGAACTCGGTCGTGTAGGACGTGGCCGGGGCGGTCAGCTGGACCACGCCCTGCACCGTCATGTTCCACGTGCCGGCCGGGAACGGGGTGCCGACGGCGCCGGGCGGGAGGGCCACCTGTGGCACGCCGATCGCGTTCTCGACCACCGAGATCCGCTCCACCCGGCGCGGCACCTCGGGCCCGGCGGTCGGCCCTGGGATCTGGCCGTCGACCGGCACGAAGGTGAAGTCCGAGCTCGACCCCCACTCGCCGCCGCGGTACGTGTCGAAGATGGTGACGCGCAGCGGCTCGAGCCGGTCCGACGTGCTGCGGTAGCGGAACACCGGCTCGGTGGACCGGCTGCCCAGGTCGCGGGCGATGTCGAGGCTCGACGCCAGCCGGACGTTCGAGCCGGACCCGCCCCGGCCGTCGGCGCTGCGGCCGAGCCCGTCGGCCAGGAACGTCGTGGGGAAGTGCGGCACCAGCCCCGGCAGCACGATGGCCACGCCCAGTGCGCCGACGCCGACCACCCTGCCGAGCGTCGCGAACGCCGTGGTCGGGTCGGCGAGCGGACCAGAGGACGAGTGCGGGGATGCCGTGCCCCACGCGCGCAGCGAGCGCACCCCCTGGCGCCCGACCAGGGCCAGCCAGGCCAGGGCGCCGGGCACGGCGTACCAGGCCCCGAGACCGTCACCGGAGTTGGTCGCCGACGCGAGGAACGCCGACAGCAACGGGATGCCGGCCAGCGCCGGGCTGCGGTACGTCACGCCGATGGCGTCGACCGCGACGGCGGTCAGGCCGATGAGCAGGCTGATCGCCAGGATGGTGGCCCGGTTCGACGGAGCCGGCGCGGTGTAGTTGGTGACCGTGGTCTGGGCCTCCTGGAGCAGGATGCCGAAGGCGCGCCCGGTCTCCGGAGTGGGCAGCACGCCGGCGAAGAGGTGCCCTTGCCCGTGCAGCAGCGAGGTCGCGTTCACGAGCAGCACCACCTGGCCCAGCACCACGAGGGGTCGGTTGGCCGTGATCCGCCGCAGGCCCATCCCGACCAGGGCGACCACCACCACCAGCAGCACGCTCGGGCGGAACCACGTCGACGGGGTGAACAAGGTGGTCAGCGGCAGGGTCACCGCGAGGGTGGCGACGGCGGCGAGCAGGGCCTCGACGGGCCGGACCCGGTTCACCGGGCCCCCACGACCTGGCCGCCGACGACGGCCGCCCACGCGAGTGCCGGCGTGGTGCGCGCGTCGACCGGGGTCGTCATCCAGCCCGAGGACTGGAGGATGGCCAGCGACGCGTCGGCCCGGCTCGCGGTCGCCGCCCCGCGGCGGGTGCGCCCGGCGAACGCGTCGGGGTCGACGACCATCGCCGCACCGGCGGACCCCGGCTGGCGCAGCGCCGACAGGGTGCGCGCGTCGTCGTCACCGACCGGGCCACCGATGTAGACCACCAGCCCGCCCTGCGAGGTGAGCGCGTTGGCGGCGTGCAGCACGGCCCGCAGCCCGTCCTCGGGCCCGGGCCCGACCCGGGCCAGCGACTCCAGTGCCTCGGGGAGGGTCTCGTCGTGGTGCACGCCGTTGTCGGCGCGGGCGTCGGCGGTCAGCAGGTGCACGGCGTACCCGGCATCCACGACGTGGGCGGTGACGGAGGCCGCGGTGGTGACGCACCACTCCAGCGAGCTGCTGCGCCCGGAGCCGCCGTGACCGACGCTGCGGGTGTCGAGCACGACGACCGCCCGCCGCTTGGCCGGCCGGTCCTCCTGGCGCACCATCAGCTCGCCGGTGCGCGCCGTGGCCGGCCAGTGGATGCGGCGCAGGTCGTCGCCGTCGCGGTACTCGCGCACGGTCTGGTCGTCCTCGCCGTGCAGCGCGACCATGTGCGGGATCGAGCCCTCCGACCCGATGCCGCTGCCGAGCGAGCGGCCGTGGGGGAGCGGCACGACCTTGGGCAGCACCACGATCTCGGCGTCGCCGCTGACGGCGGCGGTGCGCAGGGTGAGGCCGAACGGGTCGCGCACCCGCACGCCGAGCGGGCCGATGCGGTGCACGCCACGGGTGTGTGACCGCACGGTGTACTGCACCTCCTGCACGTCACCCGGGCGCAGTGACGGCAGCACGAAGCGCGGCCGGTCGCCGAGGGCGTAGTCGATCGACTCCTCGGCCATGACGACCGGCGACGGGGTCGGCTCGATGTTGCGGATGCGCACCGTGACCACCGCCCGTTCGTCGATCGCGACCCTGGACGGGGTGGCGACGCGCACGACGTCGAGGTGCAGGCCGTGCCGGCGCACGAGGACCAGGGCGATCGTGGTGAGCGCGAGCAGCAGGATGCCGACGCGGGTCACGTCGTGCTGGCCCAGCAGGACGCCGGACGCGACCAGCACGAGACCCGCGCCGGCGAACGCCGCGCCGCGCGTGGTGAGGGAACGCCTGAGCTGGTGCACGGGTGCTCAGCGGGTCGGGGCGGGCACCCGGACCCGCTGCAGCAGGTCGCCGACCACGTCGGCGGTGGTGCGCCGCGCCATCTGCGTCTCGCCGGTGGGGATCAGCCGGTGGGCCAGCACGGGGACGGCCACCTGCTGCACGTCGTCGGGGAGCACGTGGTCGCGCCCGGCCAGCGCGGCGTGCGCCCGCGAGGCGCGCAGCAGGTGCAGCGTGGCGCGCGGCGAGGCGCCCAGCCGCAGGGCGGTGCTCGAGCGCGTGGCGTGGGTGAGGTCGACGATGTACTGGCGCACCGCCTGGGAGGCGTGCACCTCGCGCACCGCCTGGACCATCGACGACACCGTGGCGGCGTCGGTGACGGGCTGTAGGTCCTCGAGCGGCGACACCCCGCCGTGCAGGTCGAGCATGGCCAGCTCGGAGCGGGCCGACGGGTAGCCCATCGAGATCCGCGCCATGAACCGGTCGCGCTGCGCCTCGGGCAGCGGGTAGGTGCCCTCCATCTCGATCGGGTTCTGGGTGGCCATCACCATGAACGGCTTGGGCAGCGTGTAGGTCTTGCCGTCGACGGTGACCTGGGCTTCCTCCATCGACTCCAGCAGCGCGCTCTGGGTCTTGGGCGAGGCGCGGTTGATCTCGTCGCCGACCACCACGTTCGCGAAGATCGCACCGGGGCGGAACTCGAAGTCGCGCACGTCCTGGTTGAACACCGAGACACCCGTGATGTCGCTGGGCAGCAGGTCGGGGGTGAACTGCACCCGGCGCACGGTGCAGTCGATCGAGCGGGCCAGGGTCTTGGCGAGCAGCGTCTTGCCGACGCCGGGCACGTCCTCGACGAGCAGGTGGCCCTCGGCGAGCAGCACGGTGATCGCGGTGCGCACCACGGCCTGCTTGCCCTCGATCACCGAGTTCATCGCGGCGGCCAGGGACGCCGAGACCTGCAGCACCTGGTCGAGCGACGCGCCCCGCGAGGTGGGGTCGGCCTCGGTCTCGATCGGTGTGCGTCGGGCTTTCTCCAGGTCGCTCACGGCGCATCCCTTCCTCGTGGGTTCCCACCCGACGACCGGTCAGGGCGTGGGGTGCCCTCGATCTTGCCTCACGGATGCCGGGTAAGGAATGGCCCGTGCGGACCGTGGTCGGGCCGTGACCTCGGTGTCGAACCCTCCACGGCAGCTCACCGAGCCGTAACGGGCTGACCCCACGGCGCCCCACCGCCGCACCGCTCCACCGTGCTCCACCCGCCGGCGCCGGCCACCCCCACCGCCTTCCACCTCGGGCCACCACGGCCCGTCCTGGCGGCGGCCGGGCCGGTCGAGGCCGTTCCGGGTCGGCGTTCCCGGGTCAGGTGGGCGATCCGAGCCGCGAACTGCTCCACTTCGCACCACCGCCTCTGAACTGCGAAAATGCCGAGAAACATGGCGCCGGATCCGCGAAATCGGCACATGGTGGAGTCAAGGTGGAGTAAAGTGGTGGAAACCGGTGCAGCCGGGAGGGTGCGAAGGGTCGAGGAGGTGGCGCCCATGGACGAGTTCCTGGGTACGTACACGCCCCGGCTCGACGACAAGGGGCGACTGTTCCTGCCGGCCCGGTTCCGCTCCGCCCTCGCGGGTGGCCTGGTCGTCACGACCGGCCAGGAGGGCTGCCTCTACGTGTTCCCCACCGCCGAGTTCCACCGGATCTCCGCCCTGATGCAGGGCGCCCCCGGCTCCTCGCGCGGGGTGCGCGACTTCGTGCGCGTCTTCCGGGCCAGCGCCCACCCCGACACCCCCGACAAGCAGGGCCGGGTCACCGTGCCCGCCCCGCTGCGCGCCTACGCCCAGCTCGACAAGGAGTGCACGGTCATCGGCAACGGCAACAAGCTCGAGGTCTGGGACTCCACCGCCTGGAACACCTACCTCGCCGAGGTCATGCCCGCCTACTCCAGCTACTCCGTGGACTCGCAGGAGGTGGTTCCGGGGCTCTGACGCCCCGCCCGGCTCCCCTCGACCGACCGACCGACCGCCACCGACCACCCGACCAAGCAGACCACCCCGACCGACGACCCGACTGCCGGCCTCCAGCCGACCCGACTCCCGACGCGACTTCCCCCGCGCCGGGCCCGGATCGGATGGGGACCAGCCGCCGGGTCGCCCCGCAGCCGGACCCCCAGCCCCACCACCGCACCGACCCGGAGGACCACGATGAGCAGCCCAGGAGACGCCGCCGCACGGCACGTCCCGGTGCTGCGCGACCGCATCGTCGACCTCCTCGAGCCGGCGCTGCAGACGCGGGGCGCGGTCTGCGTCGACGCCACCCTCGGGATGGGCGGCCACGCCGAGGCGATCCTCGAGCGCTGCCCGGCCGCCCGGGTGATCGGCCTGGACCGCGACGAGGAGGCGCTGATCCTGTCGGGGGAGCGGCTGGCCCGCTTCGGCGACCGCTTCGTCGGCGTCCACGCCGTCTACGACGACATCGCCACCGTGCTCGCCGACCAGGCCGAGGGAACGGCGCTCGGCATCCTGTTCGACCTCGGCGTCTCCTCGCTGCAGCTCGACGAGCCCGAGCGCGGCTTCGCCTACCGGCACGACGCCCCGCTGGACATGCGGATGGACCAGTCCACCGGCATCACCGCCGCCGACGTGCTCAACACCTACAGCCACGGCGACCTGGCCCGGATCCTGAAGACCTACGGCGAGGAGCGCTTCGCCGGCCGGATCGCGTCGGCCATCGTGCGCGAGCGCGAGAAGGAGCCGTTCACCGGGTCCGCCCGCCTCGTCGAGCTGCTGCGTGGTGCGGTGCCCGCGGCCTCCCAGCGCAGCGGCGGCCACCCGGCCAAGCGCACCTTCCAGGCCCTGCGCATCGAGGTCAACGCCGAGCTCGAGGTGTGGCAGCGCGCGGTCACCTCGGCGATCGAGGTGCTCGCCCCGGGCGGCCGCATCGCGGTGCTCTCGTACCACTCGCTCGAGGACCGCATCACCAAGCAGGCGTTCGCCGCCGGCGCGCACAGCCGCACCCCGCACGGGATGCCGGTCGAGCGGGCCGAGGACGCCGCCTACCTGCGCCTGCTCACCCGTGGCGCCGAGGTGCCCGGCGAGCAGGAGCAGCACACCAACCCCCGATCAGCCTCGGCCCGCCTGCGCGCCGCAGAACGCCTCATCCCGAACGGAGCCACCGCATGAGCCAGCTCGCCCCGGTCCGGCCGCTGCCGCGCACCAGCCCCCGCCGTGCCGCGCCCACGCCGCGCCAGCTCAAGGTCGTGGCGCCCCCACAGGTCCAGGGCAACGGCCTGTTCCTCGGGCTGTGCGTCGTGCTGCTGCTCGGTGGCTTCGTCGGGGTGCTCATGCTGAACACCGCGATGGCCAAGGGCTCGTACACGATGCGCGACCTCCAGCGCCGCTCCGACCAGCTCGCCGACACCCAGGACGCCCTGCGGCACAGCATCGACGGGGTCTCCGGCCCCGGCCCGCTCGCGCAGCGGGCCCGGGCGCTCGGCATGGTGCCGGCCGCCACCCCCGCGTTCCTCCGGCTCTCCGACGGCAAGGTGCTCGGCGTGGCGAAGAAGGCCCAGGACGACAGCACGTTTAGCGTGGTCACCGAGGCCAAGGCCCCGACCAGCAGCACCCCCGTGGCGACGACGCCCGCCCCGAACGCCGCAACTCCCAGCGCTCCCACGACCACGACGAAGCCGACCACGAAGAGCACGACGACCGCAAAGACCAAGCAGGCGACCGCCGGCACCACCAAGCCCCCGGTCGCCGACCCGGCTCCCGCGCACTGACCGACCGCACCGCCCGCACGACCGACACGACACCGACGGAGAGAGCCGTGACCCAGCGCAGGACGCCACCGCCCTCGGGCCGCGCGCGACCGGCGTCGGCCACCACGCGCGGCCCCGCGACCTCGCGCACGGGTCAGGCGCCGAAGCAGACCGGCGGCAAG
>DASSQL010000272.1:0-2578 GCA_035702525.1 Ornithinibacter sp.
GTCGAGCAGTCGCTCCTCGCGGCAGCCGGCGACCCGGAGGCGATGGAGGTCGACGAGGACTTCCTCACCGCACTCGAGTACGGCATGCCCCCCACCGGCGGGATGGGGATGGGCGTCGACCGGCTGGTCATGAACCTGACCGGTCTCGGCATCCGCGACACCATCCTCTTCCCGATCACCAGGCCCACCTGACCGGCGCACGGCCCCAGGGGCCGGCACGACGTCCCGCGAGCAGCCGCTCAGCGACCGGGAGCAGTGAGGCAGGCGCGCACGGCGCGGACGACGGCATCGGGGGCGTCGAGCATGACGAGGTGGCCGGAGTCGACGTCGGTGCGCACCGTGCCCGGGCCGAGCTCGGCCGCGCGGTCGGTCATCCGGCGCAGCCAGGCCCGTCGCCGGTGCCGGGTGGGGCGGCCGGCGCGGGTGGCGACGACGAGCTGCACGGGCACGTCGGGCAGCGGGTGGGTCTTCGCCAGGGCGAGCAGGGCCCGGGCGTCGTCACCGACCGCGACGAGCTCGGCCACCGTCGCCTCGAGCTGGGCCGGCTGTCCGTAGGCCGTGACGAGCGCGTCTCGCGCCCGCTCGGATGCCGGCCGCACGGCGCCGCCCACGAGCACCGCCGTGGCGGCCACGTCCTTCGCGACCGGGGCCAGCCAGCCGCGGGCGGCGACCCACGCGGCCCAGCTGGCGGGGGCGCCGCCGAGCTGCAGCCGGGCGGCCTCCAGACCGGGGTCGGACGCGTCGACGAGCACCACGCCGCGCACCACGTCCGGGCGGGTGCGGGCCAGGCCCTCGGCGAAGAGCCCGCCGTGCGAGTGGCCGACGACGACCACCGGGTCGGGGGCGGGGTCGGCGGTGGTCTCCGCGTCGCGGTCGGGTCGGGTCGCCGCCAGCACGGTCGACAGCAGGTCGACCTCCTCGGGGAGGTCGACGACGCGGTGCCACGGCGTGGAGCCGCCCATGCCCGGGCGGTCGAAGAGCACGCACCGCACGTCGGGCAGGAGGTCGGTGACCGGGTGCCACAGGTCGAGCGGGAGTCCGAGACCGGAGCTGAACAGGGCCGTCACCGGGGCGTCCGGGTGGTGCACCTCGACGCGCAGGGTGGCACCGGGGTGCCCGGGGACGTCGACGAGCAGCCGCTCGGGCACCTGGGTGGTCCTCACCTGCGCGAGCCTAGGGGTGCGGGCTGGGCGGGCACTGGGCGCGCGCTGCGCGCCGGCCGGGCGTCGGCCGGGCGGCGTCACCCGGCATCCGGAATCGCGCGCTCGGATGTGGTGTTGTGGAGCGCATGACCACCTCCCGCCCCGACATGGCCGAGCGCTACGAGCGCGCCCGCGGGCTGTTCGAGCACGGTGAGTACCAGGCCGCGGCCGAGGCGTTCGCCGCGCTCGTCGACGAGAGCCTGCTGGAGCCGCCCCTTCACGGCACCACCGAGCTGCGGCTGCTGCTCGCCCGCTCGTACTTCCACTCCGCCCAGCTCGGCCGCGCCGAGCGGGTGACCCGCGCGGTGCTCGCCGACGTGCCCGACGACGCCTACGCCAACCTGGTGCTCGGACGCACGCTGCAGCGCCAGGGCCGGCACGCCGAGGCCAAGCCGCACCTCGCGATGGCCGAGCTGCTCGGCGGGTACGCCACGTCGGGTCGCCTCCCCCGTGACGACGAGGGGACCCGCGGGTGACCGACTACGGTCACGAGCTCGAGTTCGGGCTCTTCCCCTCGCCCGACGCGGCGGCCGCGCACCACGTGCTCGAGCTGGCGGCGGTGGCCGAGGTCAGCGGGCTCGACCTGGTGACGGTGCAGGACCACCCCTACCAAGCACGTCACCTCGATGCGTGGACGCTCCTGTCGGTCATCGCGGCCCGCACGTCGACCCTGCGCGTGGCGCTCAACGTGGCCAACCTGCCGCTGCGCAACCCCGTCGTGCTCGCCGGGTCGGTCGCCTCGCTCGACGTGCTGAGTGGCGGCCGGGTCGAGCTCGGTCTCGGCACCGGGGCCTTCTGGGACGCGATCGAGGCCGCCGGCGGGGTGCGGCTCTCCCCGGGCGAGGCCGTCGAGGCCCTCGAGGAGGCGATCGGCGTCATCCGGGCGATGTGGGTGGGCGAGGGTTCGGTGCGACTCGACGGGAAGCACCATGCCGCGCGCGGTCTGCACTCCGGGCCGGCGCCGGCGCACCCGGTGGGCATCTGGGTGGGCGCCTACAAGCCGCGCATGCTGCGGCTCACCGGGCGGCTGGCCGATGGCTGGCTGCCGAGCCAGGGGTACGCGGCGCCGGAGGTGCTCGGCGAGCTGAACGCGCGGATCGACGAGGCGGCGGTCGGGGCCGGCCGGGCACCCGAGGCCGTGCGGCGGCTCTACAACGTGTCGGGGTCGTTCGGCTCGGCCGGCGGCTTCCTGAGGGGCCGGCCGGCGGACTGGGCCGAGCAGCTCGCCGAGCTGACCCTCGAGCAGGGGATGGCCACCTACATCCTGGGCACCGACGACGTCGACGACGTGCGCCGCTTCGGGGAGGAGGTCGCTCCGGCGGTCCGCGACCTGGTGGCCACCGAGCGCGAGCGGCGCGCCGCCGCGCCGGTGTCGA
>DASSQL010000273.1:0-2089 GCA_035702525.1 Ornithinibacter sp.
GGGGTGGTAGCTGAAGTTCTCGCCGCGGGTGTCGACGATCGAGTAGTCCTCGCCGCGGCGCAGCCGCAGGGTGACCTGGCCGGTGACCAGGGAGGCGACCCAGCGCTGGAGGGCCTCGCGCATCATCAGGCTCTGCGGGTCCAGCCAGCGGCCCTCGTAGAGCAGCCGGCCGAGCTGGCGGCCCTGGGCGTAGTAGTTCGCCAGGGTGTCCTCGTTGTGCACCGCGTTGAGCAGGCGCTCGTAGGCGATGTGCAGCAGGGCCATGCCCGGGGCCTCGTAGATGCCGCGCGACTTGGCCTCGATGATCCGGTTCTCGATCTGGTCGGACATGCCGATGCCGTGCCGGCCGCCGATCGTGTTCACCTCGTCGACCAGCGCCAGGGGAGCCAGGGTGCGCCCGTTGACGGCGACCGGCCGGCCCTGCACGAAGGTGATGGTGACGTCCTCGGTCTCGATGGCGACCGAGGGGTCCCAGAACCTCACCCCCATGATCGGCTCGACGACCTCCATCGACTCGTCGAGGTGCTCGAGGGTCTTGGCCTCGTGGGTGGCACCCCAGATGTTGGCGTCGGTGGAGTACGCCTTCTCCTGGCTCGAGCGGTAGGGCAGGTCACGCTCGGTGAGCCAGGCGCTCATCTCGTGGCGACCACCGAGCTCGGCGACGAAGTCGGCATCCAGCCACGGCTTGTAGATGCGCAGGTTGGGGTTGGCGAGCAGGCCGTAGCGGTAGAACCGCTCGATGTCGTTGCCCTTGAAGGTCGAGCCGTCACCCCAGATCTCGACCTGGTCGGAGTGCATGGCGCGCACCAGCAGGGTGCCGGTGACGGCGCGGCCCAGGGGCGTGGTGTTGAAGTAGGTCTTGCCGCCGGTGCGGATGTGGAACGCGCCGCAGGCCAGGGCGGACAGCCCCTCCTCGACCAGCGCGTGCCGGCAGTCGACCAGCCGGGCCAGCTCGGCGCCGTACTGGCCGGCGCGGTCGGGCACCGTGTCGATCTCCGGCTCGTCGTACTGGCCGAGGTCGGCCGTGTACGTGCAGGGGATGGCGCCCTTCTCGCGCATCCACGCGACGGCCACGGAGGTGTCGAGACCCCCGGAGAAGGCGATGCCGACGCGCTCGCCGACGGGCAGGGAGGTGAGGACCTTGGACACGATGCAAGACTATACAGAAGTCTGCATATGCACAAACGGCTCAGCCGTCGGCCAGGAGCTCGTCGATCCGGGCCACCTTGGACTCCAGCTGGCCGGTGTGGCCGGGTCGGATGTCGGCCTTGACCACGAGCGAGACGCGCGGGTGCGACGCGGTCATGGCGTCGACGCACTGCTTGAGCACGGCCATCACCTCGTCCCACTCGCCCTCGATGTTGGTGAACATCGCGTTGGTCTCGTGCGGCAGGCCGGAGGCGCGCACGAGGCGCACCGACTCGGCGACGGCGGCGGCGTACGACCCGGTGTCGTCCGGGCCGGCGGGGGCGATGCTGAACGCGACGATCATGGGGTCGAGAGTAGAGAACACGCCGCGCGGCGCGAAGGCCGGGCGGCGTGTTCTCTACTCTCGACGGGCGCGGTTCAGCTGTCGCCGCCCTCGTTGCCCGACGAGCCGGCCGTCACGTCGGACAGGCGGTAGCGACGGGCGGCCTCGAGGGGCACCGAGCGGTCGACCTCGCCACCCTCGGCGAGCGACTGCAGGGCGCGCACCGCCATCGACGGGCCGTCGATGTGGAAGAAGCGGCGGGCAGCGGGGCGGGTGTCGGAGAAGCCGAACCCGTCGGCGCCGAGGGACGAGAAGCGCCCCGGAACCCACTGGCGGATCTGGTCCTGGACGGCCCGCATGTAGTCGGACACCGCCACGACCGGGCCCGGGCGGCCGGCCAGCTGCCGGGTCACCCACGGCACCGGTGCCTCGGTCTCCGGGTGGAGGAAGGCGGCCTCGTCGCAGCGCAGCCCGTCTCGGCGCAGCTCGTTCCACGACGTCACCGACCACACGTCGGCCACGACGTTCCAGTCGTTGCGCAGCAGCTCCTGGGCCTCGAGCGCCCAGGCCATGCCGACGCCGGAGGCGAGCAGCTGCACCCGCGGCGCGTCGTCGGGC
>DASSQL010000274.1:0-9881 GCA_035702525.1 Ornithinibacter sp.
GTGTGCACCGCGCCCATCCCCATCCCGAGCAGGACCATGGACATGGCGACGTCGGGCTGGATGCCGACGATGACGGTCACGGCACCGCGCAGCCGGGCCATCTCCGCCAGGGCGCGCAGGGTGCGTGCTGCGAAGCTGTCGATCACGTCGAGGGCAGCGACGTCGATGATCACCCCACGGGCCCGGTGCTCGCCGATCTGGCGCACCAGGTCCTCCTGGAAGCGCACCATCTGTGAGTCGTCCAGGGCAGTGTGGACCGATGCGACCAGGGTGTCCCCCTGTCGCAGGATCGAGACGAGCGCCGGTCCGGAGTTCACGAGCCGTCGGTCACCTCCGTGCGGGTCACCCGGTAGCCGAGCAGCCGCTCGGCCTCCTCGAGCCCGCCCTGCAGGTCGCCGATGGTGTTCATCTTGCTCAGGTCGACTCCGATCGTCACCAGGGTCTGGGCGATCGTGGGCGACAGGCCGGTGATGATGACGCTGGCTCCCATCAGCCGGGAGGCGTCGACGGTCTCGACGAGGTGGTTCGCCACGGTCTGGTCGACGTCCGGCGCGCCGGTGATGTCGATGACGACCACCTTGGCCCGGTGGGTGCGGATGCCGTTGAGCAGCTGCTCGGTCAGCTGACGGGCCCGCTCGCTGTCCAGGACGCCGATGATCGGCAGGATGAGCAGGCGCTCGCGTACCGGCAGCACCGGCGTGGACAGCTCCTTGATGGCGTCCTGCTGCTGGCGGATGACCCGTTCGCGCTCCTCGACGAAGCTGACCGCCACGGTGTTGGCGATCCGGTTCGCGGCCGGCTCGTAGGCGTCGAGCACCTCGTTGAGCAGGCCGAAGTCACCCTCGTACTTCTCGAAGAGCGAGCGGGCCAGCACGTCGCGCAGCAGCAGCACGATGCCGACGACCTCATGGGTCTCCACGCCTCGGGGGATGATCCGCTCGGACAGGTCGCGGGCGTAGTGCTGCAGCGCCTCGACGCTGCCGGTCTCGAGAACCTCGACGTAGTTGTCGTACACGCTGGTGGTCTCGGCGGCCATCTCCTGGGGGGTCATCGCCTCGAGCAGGTGTGCCTCGCGGATCCGGTTGGCCCACTGCTCGCGCAGCTTGGCCCGGTGCTCGCGCAGGTGCGCCACCAGCTGCGGTAGGAGGTGGTCCCGGGCGAGGTCCTGCTCGCCGGGCAGCAGGTCGGTGCGGTCGTCGGTCATCCTCGTGCCTTCTTCCTGTCGAACCACGTGGTCAGGACCACGGTGGTGCCGTGCCCCGGTTCGGATGCGATGTCGAACTCGTCGACGAGCCGCCGGGCCCCGGGTAGGCCCAGCCCGAGCCCCTCGTCGGTGCTGTAGCCGTCTGCCATGGCCCGCTCCACGTCGGCGATGCCGGGCCCGGTGTCGCGTGCGATCACCCGGATGCCGGGTCGGGGCGCTTGGAGCAGCTCGACGGTGATGGTGCCGTGGTCGGCGAAGCGGACGATGTTGCGCGCCACCTCCGAGACCGCCGTCGCGAGCAGGGTGAGCTCGGTGCCGGCGAACCCCGCTCGCACGGCGATCTCACGTGCCGCCTGACGCGCGGCAACGATGTCGGAGTCCCCGGTGACGTTCACCTGCAGCTCGTCGTCGCGAACGGGGGCGCGGTCGAGCAGTGGGCCGCTGAGCCGGGAGCACAGCTCGCAGTCAAGGAGGTGACCCGCGGCATCCACCTCCCGCTGGCGGCGTCGGTCGGCGCTGGACAGCGCGAGGAGAACCGGGCGGCACCGGTCGGTGGGTGGCTCGATGTTCTCGAGGGCGAGCAGGTACTCCACGCGCAGCCGGGCCCTGGTCCGCTTCAGCTGCGCGGCGACGGCCCCTGCGGTGCTGCCGGACTCCTCGGCGAGGGTCCGGGTGGCCTCGCCGTCGACCTCGTGCGCCAGCAGGATGCGGCGTTCCCGGTCGTCGAGGCGCTGGACGGCCTGCGCGATCGCAGCACTCTCCTCGGAGGCGATGACGACGTCGTCGCCCTGTTCCGGCTCGCCGGGGTCGTGGACGCGGTGGCGGTTGCGTCGATCCCGGTCCTCCTGGCGCCACATCGTGGCCATCAGGTTGCGCACCGTGGCGATGGCGTACGGCTCGACCATGCCCGGTTCGATCCGGTCTCGTGCGGCCAGCACGCGCAGCAGCGTCTCCTGCACGAGGTCCTCGGCGGCGGGGTGCTGGCCGATGCGGGCGGCCACGATCCGGCGGAGCATCGGGATCAGGTCGGCTACCTCGCCGTCCTGCCCCCCGTGCCCCACCCACTCGTCGGCGGCCCGCTCGGTCACCCAGCCGACCCTAGAACGCCTGGCAGCCGATGGGGGTGCTGCTGACCTGCAGGTTCCTCCCGGCCGTTCACGAGTCGGCTGGGCCGGAGAAGAGCTCCTCGAGGACCGTGCTCTGCTCGACGGGGTTGGAGTACCCCGGCGGCGGGGGCGGGTCCCGCAGCAGGGGGGTCGGGGGCTGTCCGTCGGGCGCATCGGGGGTTCCGGTGTCGACGTCAGCCACGACCGGTCCCCCTTCGCTGCTGCCCCGAGCGCCCGGTCGAGGTGCGGGCTGCCCCCCGCGGGGCGCCCCGGCTGCCGGGCCCGGGGTCCTCGCTCATCCAGACCTCCAGCCGCTGCAGGGCCCACAGCGCGGCGAGCATCGCTGCCGGAGTCAGGAGGGCGAGAACCTTCACGAGGGAACACCACGCGGGCCGGAGGTCCGGCCGGCGCTGCCGGGGCGAGGGCGCCTTGCGTCGCGCCTCGCGTCACGGCTCGGGGCGAGAGCCGGGTCGATGGTGGTGGCGGCGACGTCGACGGTGATGCCCATCAGGTCGAGCTGGAAGGGGCGCAGCACCGGCAGGTATCCACGGCCGTGGGGTACCAGGTCGGCCGCGATGGTGGCCCGGCGCGTGTCCACCCCGACGAGGCTCCCGTCGTCGTCGCGCAGCTCCCCGGTGAAGACCCCGGTCACGAACGTGCCGCGGGGGATGATCACCAGACGGTGGACCCGCAGGGCCCCCACCAGGTGGCCCACCCGGCCGCGGGGTGACCGGAAGGTCCCGGTGAGCGGTACCGGGACTCCTGTCGTGCGCTGGGACTCGGGCTGAGGGCGGGGGCGGAACGCGATGACGGTCATGCTGACCTCCGGGGATGCGGCAGCGGTGCTGTACCGATGTGGTGATGGAGGCGGCGGTGGGACCCGGCCCTGCGTGCCCCGGGTACCCACCGCCACGTGTGTGACCGCTCCTGGAGCGGTCAGGCGCCGAGCCCGCCGAGAATGGCCAGGATCTGGTTGAGCAGGGCGGCGATCTGCCCCAGTGCCGCGCCACCGTCGAGAAGGCCCGCCACCGCGCAGAGCAGGTTGCCCAGCAGGTTGCCGGCCCCCGTGGCGCCGACGATGTCGAGCACGACCTGGTCGAGGTGCACCTGGAGGCCCAGGAGGTTCAGGTCCAGCGGCCCGAGCACGAGGTTGAGGATGTCGCACGACGCGGCGGTCACGCCGCTGGTGGGTGCCCCGGTCGTGACGTCCTGCACCTTCAGGTCCATCGTCTTGGTGTGCGGGACGGAGCCGCGAACCCCCTGCAGGGTCGTGGTGACCGTCGAGCGCATCATCAGGTCGCCGCCGTCGTTCCAGAACTTCTCCGGGACGATGGAGACCAGCGCCTGACCGGTGCGGCCCTGCTTGTCGGTCCACGTACCGGTGTAGTTCCACGCCTTGCCCTGCGACGTCATCGACTGCGACACGGCAGTCGCGGTGCGGGCGGGCGCCGCGTTGCCGGCCGCGAGGCCGGGGCCAAGGCCCAGGGCGCCCACCAGGATGAGGGCGGCCGTACCGGTGCGGACTGTGGTGCTCTTCGACATGGTGTCTCCTTCGCGGACCGAGGTCCTCGGTGTGTGTGTCTGACACGGTGGGCAGCCGATCTGGCCGCTCTCACACGAATGAAGACCCCGCGAACCCAGGACGTGACGGGGACGAGGGCACCAGCCGCCACCGACTCGTGCGCGCCACCTCACGCGGCACCGGGCGATCCGCCGTCGGGCCCGCGTCATGCCCGAGGGGTCAAGGCGTCACGTCGGCCGAACCGGCGATCTGGCCCGAGCTCTCACGGGCGACCAAGGTCGCTGTGGCCGGTCAGACCAGGAGCTGATGCCGGGCGAGATCGCGGTAGAGCGGCGTGGAGTCGACGAGGTCGGAGTGGGTGCCCTGACCGACGACCTCGCCGTGGTCCATGACGATGATGTGGTCGCTGTCCACGACGGTCGACAGGCGGTGGGCGATGACGATGAGCGTGCGATCGGTCGCGACGGCGTCGATCGCGTCGCGCATGCGCTGCTCGTTGAGGCCGTCCAGTGAGGAGGTCGACTCGTCCAGCAGCAGGATCGGTGGTGCGGCCAGCAGCGCTCTGGCGATCGCGAGTCGCTGGCGTTCGCCGCCCGAGAGCATGACGCCGCTCTCGCCGACCGGGGCGTGGACGCCGAGGGGACTGCGCTCGAGCACCTCGCCCAGGTTCACGGCGCGCAGCACGCGCTCGCAGTCGTCATCGGATGCCCCGGGCGAGGCCAGTCGCAGGTTCTCGGCGATCGTCCCGGCGAGGGTCGGGGCATCCTGCTCGACGTAACCGAGGCGTGTGCGCAGCGCGGCACGGTCGAGCGTGCGCGCGTCCTGTCCGTCGATCAGCACGGCGCCGTCCGACGGGTCGTAGAAGCGCTCGATGAGGGCGAGGGTCGTGCTCTTTCCTGCCCCGGACGGCCCGACCAGTGCGACGCGAGCGCCTCGTGGCACCGAGAAGGACACTCCGCGCAGCACCTCTCCGGCGACCGTGGCGGGTGCGAGGTCCTCGGTCCCCGACATCGAGTAGGGGTCGACGTGCGCGTTCTCGAGGACCGCGAGCGCCTCGGACTCCGCCGTGCGCCGGGCGGCGACGACGGCGTCGGGATAGCGGAAGTGCACGTCGCGGAACTCGATCGCCGCGCCGGGTGAACCGGCACGACGGTCGTCGGCGTCCCTCACGCGCGTCGCAAGCGCGGCGTCGCCCTGTGTCTCGGTCGGCAGGTCGAGGATCTCCTGGATGCGGCCGAGGGCACCCAGCGCCTGGTTGACGGACGTGATCGCTCCGAAGGTCGATCCGAGCGGGGCGATCAGCAGGAACAGGAACATGATGAAGGTGACGAGCGCCGCGATGGTGATCGCTCCTGATGCGACCCGGAGGCCGCCGACGCCGAGGACGACCAGCAGGGACAGCTGCAGCGCGATACCCGCGATCGGCACGATGAGCGCCGAGACCTTGGCGATCCGCACACCCTGGTCGTAGGCCTCCTCGGCCAACCGGGAGATCGCGGCCTCCTCGCGGTCGCTGGCGCCGGCTGCGCGCACGGTGCGGATCGAACCGACGGATCGCTCCACGCCCGACGCGAGCTCGCCCACCTTCTCCTGCTGGTCGCGCGTCGCCGTGCGGATGCGTCCGCTGAGCAGCGTCACGCCACCGATCGACAGACCGATCACGACGACGATGAGACCCAGGAGCGCGGGGTCGATGAGCGCCATCGCCACGAGCGCACCGACGAAGACCAGGCTGTTTCCCACGGCATCGGCCAGACCCTGGGTGAGCACGGCGTACAGCAGAGTCGTGTCGGTGCCGACCCGCGAGACGAGGTCACCGGTGCGCCGCGCGTCGAACTCGCTGATCGGCAGGTGCAGGATGCGCCCGATCAGCTTGCGCCGCGAGGAGTAGACCACGGCAGTGCCCGTGCGCTGCAGCAGGAAGTGCTGGAAGCCCGAGATGACGGATGCCGCGACCACGAGCGCGAAGACAGCCCAGACGATCATGCCGAGTGGCTCGCCGGCCTGCACGCGGCGGATCAGCAGGCCCACCAGCAGCGGCTGGGCGAGGGTCGCGATCGCGCCCACGATGCTGAGGAGGACGACGATCGCGAGCACGCGACGGTGTTCGAGGAGGAACGGCAGCAGCTGCTTGAGGCTCGCGCGCGGCCCCTCGTCAGGGGCGCGACGGCCGCGGCGTCCGCGGGAGCGGGTGGTGGTGCTGGACATGCGGGTTCCCTGCCGGTTGGTGCGGGACTGAGGGGAGTGGACCGGGAAAGCTTCAGCCACGACTCCGTGCCGCGGCCTACTCCTCGAGGCTACGCCGCGCGCCGGGAGTGGACATGTGCCGTGTGACACCGGATGACGCCGGGGAACCACCCACTGTTCAGCGGGAGTTCGCGGCGCCGTCGCCCCACACCGGGGTCGTCCTTCCTAACGTCGGGGCGTCCCCATCGGGACCACTTCCAGCGAGAGGAACCCTTCGCATGTCTCGTTCCACACTTCGGCTGACCGGCGTGGCCGTGGTCGCAGTCGGTGCCATGGCCATCGGCGGCACCGCGCTCGCCGCACCGGGCGGCAGCACCGGCCCCAGCAGCAGCGACGCCCCGTACCTCGTGCGGCACGTCCCGGGTGTCACCCTGACCAGCCTGCTGACCAGCGGCGACTCGGTCGGCGGGTACCGGATGGCCGGAACCCCCGACGGGCTCGGCGCCTACGACAACGGCGACGGCACCTTCACGGTGTTGATGAACCACGAGTTCGGGGCCGGCGTCAGCGTGCCGCGCTCGCACGGGAACACCTCCGGCGCGTTCGTGTCGCGCTGGGTGGTCGACTCGACGACGCTGAAGGTGCTGTCCGGGCGCGACCAGATCACCTCACTCGTCACCACGGGTTCGCACAACCTCGACCGGCTCTGCTCGGCCGACCTGGCCCCCGTCAGCGCCTGGTACGACGCGGCCAGTGGCCTCGGGTACGACGGCCGGCTGTTCACCAACGGCGAGGAGTCGGCCCCCAACGGGCGGGCCTTCGCGCACGTCGTCGACACCGGGGTCAGCTACGAGCTCACGGCCCTCGGCAAGGCCGGCTGGGAGAACGTCGCCGGCAACCCCGCCACCGGGGCCCGCACCGTCGTCATCGGCCAGAGCGACGGTGGCACCCAGAACGTCTACGTGTACGCCGGGACCAAGCAGGCGACCGGCTCGCCGATCGAGCGGGCCGGCCTGACCAACGGCATCCGCAAGACCGTCTCCGTCGCCGGGTTCCCCACCGAGAGCGGGGCCGTCGCGTTCCCCGACACCCCCCAGCCGTTCACCCTCGCCGACACGGGAACGGCCTTCGACCGCCCCGAGGACGGCGCCTGGGACCCCACCAACCCGAACGACTACTACTTCGCCACCACCGCGAGCATGACCAAGCACAGCCGGGTGTGGAAGCTCAGCTTCACCGACGCCACCAAGCCCGAGCTCGGCGGCACCATCACCAAGGTGCTCGAGGGGCCGGCCGATGACAGCCCCTCCTCGGTCGGGCCGAAGATGATCGACAACCTCACGGTCAACGCGCGCGGCCAGCTGCTCCTCCAGGAGGACCCCGGCGGCAACGCCTACCTCGCCGGCATCTACCAGCTCGACCCCGACACCGGGGCCCTGCGGCGGATCGCCGACCACGACCCGCAGCGGTTCGTGCCCGGTGGCGGGCTCTTCGACACCGTCGACGAGGAGTCCTCGGGCGTCATCCCCGCCCCGTTCCTCGGCGCCGGGAAGTACCTCGTCGCCGACCAGAACCACACGAAGGTGGCCGACCCGGCCCAGGTCGAGAAGGGCCAGCTGCTGGTGCTCAACGTGCCCCCGGGCCAGCCGGTCAGGTGACGACCCGGCCGTCACTGACCACCATCCGCCTCGTCCGACCCAGCCCAGGAGCCCTCGTGCCCGTCCGCCGCATCCTCACCTCCACCACCACCGTCGTCATCGCCGCCACCGCGGCGCTGCTCGGCAGCACAGCCGTCGCGCAGGCCGCGCAGACCCCGCCCGGGCAGACCAAGGACGGGCACTACTCGTTCGCGGTGATCGGCGACGTGCCCTACGGGGACGCGCAGGTCGCGGCGTTCCCGGCCTGGATCGACCAGATCAACGCCGCCGCGCCGGCCCTGACCTTCCACGTCGGTGACATCAAGAACGGGTCGAGCCGCTGCGACGACTCGTACTACTCGCTGATCCGCAGCGACTTCGACCGCTTCGTCAACCCCCTGGTCTACACCCCCGGCGACAACGAGTGGACCGACTGCCACCGGGCCAACAACGGTGCCTACAACCCCCTCGAGCGGCTGGCCCACGACCGGGCGGTCTTCTTCGATCAGCCGGGAACCACGTTGGGGCAGAACCCTGTCCGCATCGCCTCCCAGGCGGCCGCGGGCTTCCCCGAGAACGTGCAGCTGCGCCGGGACGGCGTCGACTTCGCGATGATCCACGTCGTGGGCAGCAACGACGGCCGCCAGCCCTGGACCGGCCTCGGCAAGGTCGCCGCCACGCCGGAGCAGCTCGTCGAGGAGCAGGCGCGGATGGCCAACGGGATCGCCGTCGTGCGGGACACCTTCGCCCAGGCGCGCCAACGGCACGACCGCGCCGTGACGGTGCTGTTGCAGGCGGACATGTTCGACCCCACCTACACGCCGAACTTCGCCACCGACATCTCGGCGTTCCGGCCGCTCGTGCAGACCCTGGTCGACGAGGCCTCGACGTTCGATGGCCCGGTCTACCTGGTCAACGGCGACAGCCACGTGTACAACAGCGACTTCCCGCTGGCGACCGGGTCGTCGTGGCTCACGACCTATGGCGTCACCGGCTCGGCCGACAACGTCGAGCGCATCACCGTCGACGGCTCGAACAACAACAAGGACTGGCTGAAGGTGACCGTGAACCGGCCCGGTGCGGCGCAGGTGCTGTCCTGGGAGCGCATCCCCTACACGTCCTGAGCCACCCGACGCGTGGTCGTCGCCGGTGCTGAGGACCAGCACCGACGACGACCATGTCGGGCCGGCGGGACGAGCGGTCGCTGACATCGTGGGTGGCGGGGTCCCCTCGCCCACAAGGGGTGGCTTCGCCCCGAACCCTTGCATCGGGCGGGTCCGGCCCCGATTCTGTGGTGGTGGACCCAGCACACGAGGCGCGCCAGATGGCCGAGGTCCAAGAGCGCCTCGAAGCCCGGTTCCCCGACCTCGACCCGACGGTGGTCGAGGCCGCCATCCGAGTCTGCGCGGCCGAGATCACCGGCCCGGTCCGCGACTTCGTCCCGCTCCTCGTCGAGCGCGCCGCCCGCGAACGGCTGCTCCGGTCGGTGGCCGCCGAGGACGCCGCCGACGTCCCGCTCGACGCCCCGCTCGGGCCCTGACGCCGAGCCCGGGCGCGCGTCGGCAGGGCGCGAGGTGAAATGACGGCCAACGACGGGTGAACACCCGCTCGCGGGCCTTGTGGCTCCGCCACCGGCCGAGCACGCTGACGGCATACGGACGGTGTGCACGTGTCCGTGGGGCCGGGTGGCCTCCGCCGCTGCGTCCACAACGAGGGCGCGGAGGCCACCTCCGGCCGCCTCCGGTCCGCCGCCACCTCGTGAGCCGGCGGGCGCGCCCTCAGTGGGCCAGCGAGTAGAACAGGGCCGCGATCGCGAGCAGCGCGACACTGAAGCCGGGCACCCAGGCCCAGTGCACGTGCCCCTTCGGCACGACCGGCACGCTCGTCGGCGTGGGGGTCGGGTCCGCTCCGCCGGTCCAGCGCGGAGGGGCTGCCGGTCGGTCGTCGACCGTCTCCTCGGCCGCCGCGGCGGTACCGACCACGTCCGCGGCGTCCTCGGTCGCCCCGGGCAGGTCGCCCTCCGGCACCCCGAGGCGCTCGCCGAGCTCACGGGCGGACGCCGGGCGGTCGGCGGCCTTCTTCGCCAGGCACTGTTCGATCAACGAGCGCAGCCCCGGTGGCACGTGCGGGGGCAACGGCGGGGGCGGGTCGTTGACCTGGGCCAGGGCGGTCGCGACCGGGGTGCCCTTGTCGAACGGCCTCCTGCCGGTCAGCAGCTCGTGCGC